>JAICUO010000517.1 GCA_025935815.1 Streptosporangiaceae bacterium | reverse complement strand
GGCGTAGGCGCGATCGCCGATCCGGCTGCCGGCGCCGACCACGTAGCCACCGTCGGCCCGGATGTCGATCAGCGGCCCGGCCCGCCCGGCGGAGTTGCGCACCGGCGTCGCCGGCGCGGTGAAGTACAGGTGGCAGCCGCCCGACGGCGTGTCCACGGTGTAGGTGCCGCCGGGGTAGCGCTGGCCGTGGGCGTGGCACAGCGATTCCAGGCTGGCGGTACCGTCCCGGGAGGGGTGGTCACGGGAGGGGTTGTCACGGGAGGGGGCTTCGGCGTCCAGGTCGATCACCACCAGGCCCGATGGTCCGCACGCGATCCCGATGTTGTACGGCTGGCGTCCCCACCAGCAGCGGATCCGGTCCGGGTCGGTGGTGGCGAGGTCTTGCCAGTTGTCCTTGAGCGCGGGCCGCTTCGAGCCGGGAGCGCACGGGAAGACGTGCCACCCCAGCTCGGCCGCCGCGAGCGCGGCGGCCTGGAGCCCTGGTTCTGCGCGGCTCACGCCAGCGACGCTCACACAGGGTCTCATTCCCTCGAACAGAGGGACGGTAACCCGAAAGAAGGCACCAAATCGCCCAGCACGGGGCAATTCACGCCGACGGCGGTCAGTCCAGCGTGACGGCGCGGCCGGGCCTGCTCATCGTCGCGGGCGGGCAGTACCAGGTCATGATCTCCACCGCCAGCCGCCCGGCGCGCACGGCCGGGTCGTCCTCGGCGAGCCGGCGTGACTCCTCCAGTGAGCCGGTCCGGTAGAACGTCAGCCCCCGCAGCGACGGGTCGGGCGGCCCCACGACGGGGCCGTTCGTCACCACCTGCCCGGATTCGCGCAGCCGGGCGTGATACGCCAGGTGCTCGCGCTGGATGCGGTCAAGCTCGGCCTCCGGGTAGTCCGGGGCGCTGGCCGGCCGACGCAGGAACACTAGCTCGAATGCCTCAAGGTCCACGCGTCATTATCGGCGCCGGCGGCGTTATGGGGCAGCAGTACCGGGCGGCATTACCGGGCGCTGGCGATGGATCCGGTAGCCTCGGGGCATGGAACTCCACGTCGGATGCGCGATGTGGACGTACGCACCCTGGCAGGGCCGGTACCTGCCGGCCCCGCTGTCGCCGCGGGAGCGGCTGCGCGCCTACGCGAGCTGGTGCAATGCCGTAGAGGGCAACACGACGTTCTACGCGATACCGCCCCGCGACACGGTGACATCGTGGGCCGGGCAGACCGCCCCTGACTTCCGGTTCATCCTCAAGCTGCCCAAGGTGATCACCCATGAGCGGCGCCTGGCCGACGCCGATGAGCCGCTGCGCGCTTTCCTGGCCGCGATCGAGCCCCTCGGGCAGCGCGCCCACGCGCTGTGGATCCAGCTGCCGCCGTCCTTTGGCCCCGGCGACCTCGGCGCCCTGGCCGGCTTCCTGGGCCGCCTGCCGCGCGAGTACCGGTACGCCGTCGAGGTGCGGCATCGCGCGTTCTTCGAGGACCCGCGATCAGGGCAGCAGTTCGAGGAGACCCTGGGCGGCGCCGGCGCCGAATGGGTGACCTTCGACACCACCGCATTGTTCGACAGCCCTCCGATGAGCGCCGCCGAACGGGAGGCCTGGAACAAGAAGCCCCGGCTGCCCCGCCGGCCAGTGGCCCTCACCTCCCAGCCCATCGTCCGCTACATCGGCCGCGACGACGGCGCGCGCACCGTCGCGGGCTGGCGGCCGTGGCTGGATACCGTGGCCGGCTGGCTGCGCGAGGGACGCTCCCCGACGGTGTTCATCCACACGCCGGACAACGTGGACGCCCTGGAGCTGGCGCGCCGGTTCCACGAGGACGTGCGCGCCCGGGTGCCCGCGGTGAAGCCGCTTCCGGAGCCGGTCCCGGCCGGCCCGCTGACGCTCTTCTGAGCCCCCGGCCCGGGCACCGCGCCCCCTCGGAGGCTGGGCTGAGCGCGGATTCAGTGATCACTAAGGAACGGAGGGCATTGTCCCCGCATGGACGAGTTCAAGGCCCGCCGGGTAGTGGACGCCCTTCGCGACCGGGGCGTCAACGCGCACCTCTTCCGCGGGGGCAGCCAGTACGGCCAGTACGGCGTGCGCGTGACGCTGGCCGGCGGCCGGGAGGCGGAGTGGGACACCGACGGCACCGCGGGGCTGGAGGCCCAGGTCATGCGGGACGGCATGCTAGTCGGGTACGTGCCCGAGATCGACGGCTCGGCGGACTTCGACGAGGCCCGCATCGTGGACGCCATCGCCCGCACCGACTACGACCAGCCCGTCGCCCGCCAGCGCGAAGCAGCGGCGCCGGAGCCCTCCCTGCCTCGCGAGAGAGGCGTGTTCCGCCGTTTCCTGGACGGCTTCCGCTATCGCTAACGACCGGCCCGCGGCGGAGCCGCCTCCCTGCCGTCGCTGGCCAGCCAGTCCAGCACGACCGCGGCCGTCCAGGACTGCTGCGGCGAGCCCAGCGGCTTGCCGGTGAACGGCTCGAAGTACTCGGCGAACTCCCCGGGCGCGGCGATCTGGGCCAGTGCGTCACGGCGGAGATCTTCGGCGCGGCCGGGGTGGCCGAGGGCGATCAGCGCGTCCCACAGCAGCCAGCTGATGATGGGCCAGACCGGGCCGCGCCAGTAGTTGCGCGGCTCGAACGCCGGCTCGGCGGGGCTGGTGCTCGGCAGCAGGCGCCAGCGCAGCCGCGGGTCGCCGCAGAAGTCCCCCGAATCCAGCAGCCGCAGCTGGGCGGCGACGTCCCCGGCGTCGGCGGACCGCGCGAACAGCGGCGCGAAGCCCGCAAACGTCCGCAGCCGGATCGGCTCCCCGGTGCGCACGTCATAGTCGGTGCACAGGCCGGACTCCGGGTCGATGCGGCCCGCCAGCCCCGCGTGGCCGCGCTCGCGCCAGCGGCTTACCTCGGCGAGGTCGCCGTCGCCGGCCCCGGCCACGCCGGCCAGGTCCAGCAGCGCCGCGTTCGCGGCGGCGAGGATCGCGCTGAAGAACACGTCCTTGATCAGGAACGGGTAGCGGCGGTAGATCTCCGCGTCGTCGTAGCAGTACTTGCGCAGCTGGCCGACCAGCCACAGGTACCTGTCGTAGTCCCAGTCGGTGGGCCGCTGCGACGGGTCGCCCAGCTGGCTGGCGTCCAGGCGGGTGTAGGGGCCGGGCCGGGCCACCTCGATGCGGGCCAGCGCGCGGTCCCAGCGCGGGGAGTTGTCCGTGCCCTCCCACGGGTGGAACGTGGTAACCAGCCCGGACCCCTCGGGGTCACGCTGGGTCGCCAGGTAGCGGTGCCACTTCACCAGCTTCGGGTACAGCGCCTGGATACGCGGGCGGATCTCCGGCCGCCGCGGCGGCGGCGTCAGCTCCCAGATCCGGCGCACCGCCAGCGCGTGCACCGGAGGCTGGCAGATCCCGGTCGTCTGCACCGGCAGCCCCGGCGCCGCGAGCCGGGTCGCGTCCCACCACTGCGGCCCGGGAAAGTACGGCTCCCCGTCCCCCGCGCGGAACACGATGTGCGGGACCAGGCCCGAGGGCCACTGCGCGGCGAACAGCTGCTCAAGCTCGAACAGTGCCCGCCCGACGTCCAGGTGCGCCCACCCGATCGCGATGAACGCGCTATCCCAGCTCCACTGGTGCGGGTAAAGGTGCGGGGAGGCCCGGGTCCACCCGCCCGCGTCGTTACCGTGCAGCACCCCGGCCGCCCGCTCGCGCAGCAGCGCGCGAGACTCATCGGTCACCGGCCACCCCTCCCCCGCCCACGATCCGCCGACCTCAGGCTAACGCCAGGCCGCGTGCGACGCGCCCGTTCGTGAGCGCCGAACGGCGGCGGGGAAGCCAGTCGCTCTCGTCGAGGGCCAGCGCGATGGCGCCCAGCGGGGTGTTCCGCTTCCCCAGTTCACCCAGCAGGACCTGCGGCACCGCGTTGGGGGCGATATGCCGCCGGATGGCGGTGCTGATCGGGCTCAAGACCAGCTCCCCGGCCGCGGCCATCGGCCCGGTCACGATGACTCGCCGCGGCGCGAGCAGGTTGCACACGGCGGCCAGGTGCGTGCCGAGGAGCTCGGCGGCGTCGCCGACCACGCGCACCGCGCCGGGATCGCGCGCCGACAGCAGCCCCATGAGCTCGTGCAGCGTCAGCGCCCCGTGCTGCGGCCGCAGGGCGTCGATGATGGCGGCGATGGCCGTGTAGGTCTCCAGGCACCCGCGCTTGCCACAGCGGCACAGCGGCCCCCGCTCGTCGACGGTGATGTGGCCGATCTCCCCGGCGCCGCCGACGCCGCGCACGAGGGCGCCGTTGACGAACAGCCCGCACCCGATGCCGTAGTTGAACTTGAGGGTGACGCTGTCGTCGCAGCCGCGTCCCGCGCCCCAGACATGCTCGCCGAGGGCCGCCAGGTTGGAGTCGTTGTCGACGCTGACCACGACGCCGAGGGCCTCGGCGATGTCATCGGCGGTCACGCCATGCCAGCCGGGGAGTATCGCCGACGACTTGACGGTGTCCGGATGGCGGCTGACCGGGCCGGGTACCGACACCCCGGCGCCGATCAGCGCCTCTCGCGGCAGCCTGGCCGCCGCCAGCGCCTCATCGACCAGCTTGCGGGCCGCGGCCAGCGCGGATTCGCTGCTATGGGCGTACGGCAGCTCGCAGTCCGCGGTGGCGATGACGTCGTGGGCCAGGTCGCACAGCAGGACCCGCAGCCGGTCGAAGCAGAACTCCACGCCGGCGACGGCGCCGAGCCGCGGGTGCAGCGTCAGGCGCAGCCCCGGGCGCCCGGGGCGGGGGCGATCGCGCGGATGCGGGGAGGTGACGACCAGCCCCGTGGCCATCAGGTCCTGGACCACGCCGGTGACCGTGGAGGGGGCGACTCCCGCGTGCCGGGCCAGTTCGGCGCGGCTCATCGGGCCGCGTGCCCGCAGGGCCGTCAGCACGAGGTCGCGGCTCGACATGGATACCGGCCTATCCACCCGAATGCGCCGCTGCATGGTCGGATCCTAACAATTAGCCGTCGAAAATACTGGCGCTGAGGCTCTAATTTATTCGGATCTGAATTTTATGATCACCAGTTCCCACTCGTTACTTCATTCATTGACAAGAATCGAGATGTGCCAGAGGGTCCCGTGTATCAGCGTGACACGTACCGCCGCAGCCAATGGGTCGGCTCTCGCGCCCCGGTCGGCTTCAAGTTCTCCCGCCTGGCCGTGCGGCCCCGACCGCGGCGGCTACCGGGTCAGCGTCGATGTCACCAATACCGGGAATCGAAGGGAGCAGACGTGGCGCAACTCTACGTAGGCGATCCAGCGGCGACGGGCGAGCCCGCCGAGCAGCTCAAGGGGTTCCAGCGAGTCACCTTGCGGCCCCGGCAGACCACCCGGGTCGCCGTTACATCCAGCCTGCCGCTGGTCGCGCGCGCGGAGGTGACGCGATGACCCGCAGGCCCGTGACCGCGGCGCGGCTGGCACTGGCCGGTGTGCTGGCTAGCGCGGTGCTGGCCAGCACCGCGGCGATCACGCTGCCCGCCGTCGCGGTACCAGCGAGCACAGCGCTAGCCAGCACGGCACCCGCCGCGCCCGCCGCATCGGCGCACCCCGGCCACGGGCTGGTGGTGCGGACCGATCGCGGCCTGGTCCAGGGCACGAACGCCGAAGGGACCGACCAGTTCCTCGGCATCCAATACGCGGCGCCGCCCGCGGGCGCCCTGCGCTGGGCGGCGCCCCGCCCGGCCGCTCGCTGGGCGGGCATCCGGGCGGCGACGTCCTACGGCGGCCGGTGCG
>JAICUO010000657.1 GCA_025935815.1 Streptosporangiaceae bacterium | reverse complement strand
GCACCCTGGACCGCCGATGCCTAGCCCCGAGATCCTCGTTCACGCCGATGGCACGCTGCTCGCCAAGGCCGCCGCCGCCCGCCTGGTCACCCGGCTGGTTGACGCCGTGGCGGCCGCCGGCCGCGCGAACCTCGTGCTCACCGGCGGCGGCATCGGGACGGCGGTCCTCGCCGAGCTGGCCGCCGCCCCCGCCCGCGACGCCGTTGACTGGCAGCGGGTCGACTTCTGGTGGGGTGACGAGCGGTTCGTGCCCGCCGGGCACCCGGACCGCAACGAGACCGGCGCGCGGGCCGCGCTGCTCGACGCGATCGACGTCGACCCGGCGCGAGTGCACCCGATGCCCGGCCCCGACGGCCCCGACGGCGATGACCCGGAGGCGGCCGCCGCCCGGTACGCCGCCGAGCTTCGCGCGGCGACCAGGCACGAGGACCACGGCCCGGTCCCGGCGTTCGACATCCTGATGCTGGGCATCGGGCCCGAGGGCCACGTGGCGTCCCTGTTCCCCGGCCTGCCGGCGCTGTATGACAGTCGCCCGGTCGTCGCGGTCCGCGGCTCGCCCAAGCCGCCGCCCATCCGGATCTCGCTCACGCTGCCGTCCATCCAGGCCGCCCGCGAGGTCTGGATCCTCGCCTCCGGCAGCGAGAAGTCCGGCGCGATCTCCCTGGCCCTGTCCGGCGCGGGCCCGGTGCAACTGCCAGCCGCCGGCGCGCGCGGCCGCCAGCGCACGCTGTACCTGCTGGATGCCACCGCCGCCGCCAAGATCCCCAGCGACGTCGGCCGCCCCGGCGCCCACTAACCCCGCCGCGCCAGGGGGCTGACCGGGGCAGACGCCCGGGCAGCGTTGGGGATAAGGCAGCGTTGGGGATAAGGAGGCCCGAGGGGTTGACTTCCGGTTCTTGAGCCAGGTAAGGAGGCTGCCCCGGCCCGCGAAGGCCAGGCCGGCCGCCAGGCAGGCGGCGGGGACGGCCGCCAGGACGTAGCGGTAGCTGAAGCCGGCCGTGAGCGGTGGCAAGGTGATCAACGCGGCCCCCGCCAGCCAGGGCAGCAAGCCCAGGCCGCCCCAGCCCCAGCGCTCCCGGGCCGGATCGCGGGCGCGCTTGCGGCGCGCGGCGAGCACGATCCCGGCCAGTCCGGTCAGCAAGATCCCGCCGAGCAGCGATCCGGGCAAGTAGGCGAACCGCTCGTAGCGCCACAGGAAGCGCGCCCACGGCTGGACAACGGCCGGGCGGCCGAAGGTCGCGCCGCCGTAGTCGGTGGCCGCCGCCCGGTTGAGCTTGTTGCCGGTGACCCAGGTCGGAACCGGCAGCACCGTGGGCTCGAAGCGGAACTTATCCCCCGACCCGGCCAGGTCAGAGCGGAACCGGGTCCACCCGAAGGTCCGCCAGGTGTCGTCGGCGACGATCGCGGCGTAGTCCAGTGGCTGGGAGAGGATCGCGCGCTTGGCGAACTGGCTGGTCAGCGACTCGATCTGCGGGGTGAACCGGTAGATGTTGTTGGTACCGGTCAGCTTGCCGAGCGGGGTGTCGTTCGCCCACAGGTACTCCTGCGCGGCTTCGCGCTGACCGGGCGGGCGCGAGTCGCACAGCACCCGCAGGTTCGACGCGGGATTCATCTTCTGGCAGTCGGAGAAGCTGCTGACCCGGGCGTAGAGGAAGGTGCCCGATGACTGGGTGAGCTGGTATCCGCCGTAGTGGGCGTGGAACCAGACCAGGTACCCGGCGATCGGCATCAGTCCGGCGGCGGTCGCGGCGGCCACCCGCCGCCAGCCGGCCCGGCGCAGGAGCAGGCCCACCGCCAAGACGACGATCATCGGCTCGCCGACCGACCGGACGGTCGCCGAGTAGCCGGTGAGCAGGCCGGCGACGATCAAGGCCCACAACGGCGGGCGGTCCCACCAGCACGCCAGGATCAGCGTCGCCATCGTGAGCAGCGTGAATAGCGTGTCCGCGGCGATCATGTGCTCGAGTTGCAGTTCCCACACGTCGAACAGCACCGGCACCGCCGGGATGCTCGCGCCCCACCAGGGCAGGCCGCGGCGGCGCAGCAGCGCGTAGATGCCAATCCCGATCGCCAGCCCCATCGCCGCCTGCACCGCGGTGACCAGGGCGAGGCTGTGCGCTGGCAGCAGCGCGGCGAGGAAGAACGGGTACCCGTTCGCCCGGACGATGTCCGGAGCCCGGAAGACGGAGTCGGTGATGTAGTTGTAGGAGTCGTTGAAGAACATCGCCGGCCGATAGCCCAGCGCGACGACCACGCGCAAGGCGGCCGCGACCGCCACGATGATGGCGAACCACCGGTGGGCTCCCAGCAGCGCCCGCAGGCCTCTCACGCCGCGCGCTGGCCAGCGCCACGCGCGCGCCCGCTTGGGGGGCCGGGGGGCGGCAGTGCTGTCGCCGGCCTTGGCGTCGGCCTCCCCGGGAGTCGTAACGGGCAGGGTTCCCTCCTGCTGCGATCGCGCGAACTGACAACCACTCGACGCTACCGCATTGACAGCAGGGCGCGCTTACCAGTCCTTAACCGGGTTGCCGGGGAATACCGTGAGATGCCCGGATCATCCCGTGTTGCGGGGGGCTGACGGTCGCAAAACCGCCGCCTGGCCAGCGAACGCGCTACCGGGCGGCCGCTAGCGGCGATCCTGGTCAGAGGGGCCGCGCGGCGGGCGGCGGCCGATGGAGGCGAGGGTCACCAGCAATGCCACCGCGATGAGGAACGCCACCGCCCCGCCCGCCGACCGGGTCGCCAGGGCGAACAGGATCCACATTCCCACGACGGGGACGACCGGGGCGAACGGGCGCGGCCGCGGCTGCCGGGAGCGCATGTCCGGCGGCGCCTGAGGCGGATAGGGGGCCGGCGCCTGGGGGCCGAGGGGCATCCCGGCGGGCGGGACCCCCGGCACCTGCCCCGGCGGGTACGCCCAGGGCGGAACTCCCGGTAGCGCCCCCCACGGCTGCGGCACTCCCGGTGGGATCGCCCCCGGTGGCTGCGGGCCGGCCGGCAGCACCCCGGGAGGCATTACCCCGGCGGGCGGTGGCCCGGCAGGCTGGGCTTCCGGCGGCAGATCAGAGCCGAGGACTGGCTGGACCGGCAGGTCCGTGGTCAGCTCGCGCAGGTCACCCCAGGTCCGCCCGTCATAGGCGGTCGCGGTCCGCTCCTGGAACTCCTCCAGGGTGAGCCGCCCTTCGGTATAGGCGTCACGAAGCGTAGTTACCACGGCATCCCGGTCATGGTCAGACGCGCGGATGTGGTCACTGGGCATCGACGGGCCCTCCTATCCCACTGGAGTAGTCCCTCATTCATGGTAACCGGGGCCTTGTCACTATGATCCTGCGCATGCCCGCGCTCCCCCCGTCCGGCAACCACTTCATAGTCTGCGGCGACGGCCCCCTTGCCTACCGCATCGTCGAAGAGCTAACTTCACGCTACCGCGAGCAGGTCACGGTCATCGTGCCGTCGCGGCGGAAGAACTCCGGTCCCCGGATCAGCGCCCTGCCCGGGGTGCGGGTGCTGGAGCGGGCGGAACTGACCAGCGAGGCGTTCACCGCCGCCGGGGTGGGGTCGGCGCGCGCGCTGGCACTGCTCTGGCAAGACGACATCATCAACTTCCACGCCGCCCTGCGTGCCCACGAGTTGCGGCCCGGCATCCGCCTCGTCGTCGCCGTCTTCAACACCCGGCTCGGCGAGCACTTCCGCCGGTTCTTCGCCGACTGCACGGTCCTGTCCGGCACGGCGATGGCTGCCCCGTCCTTCGTCTCCGCCGCGCTCGGCCAGCCGGCGCCCAGCCATGTCCGGGTTTCCGGCCGCACGCTGTACGTCGCCCGGCGGGAGGACGTACCGCGCGAGCAGATCGTCTGCGGGCTGGCCGCCGTGCCCGGCGACCCGGCCGGGGCGACCCGGCTGCTGCCCCCGGAAATGGCTCACGTGGAGCCGGACGCCGACCCGGGCGCCACCCGCCCAGACCGCTCCGGCATGGGCGAGCGCCTCGTCCTGGCCGTGGCCAACGGCGTCCCGCGCGACCCGCTCGCCCGCCGCCGCCATCCGCTGCGCGCGGTCGCCACCATGGCGCGCTGGCTGGCCTGGAACAAGTTCGGCGCCGTCTTCGCGGTCCTGCTGTCGGTCCTGATCGCCGGGTTCGCGCTGCTGGTGGCCGACGGCACCTCGGTCGCCAACGCGGTCTACCTGACCCTCATGGACCTGACCGGGTCGGCGCTGACCGACGCCGGGATCAGCGGCGCGAAGAAG
>JAICUO010000500.1 GCA_025935815.1 Streptosporangiaceae bacterium | reverse complement strand
GGGTCTGGCTGGTACCCGTAGGGAGTACTCACGGTAAACCTCCGACTTCCCCGTGAAAGATTGCCTCACACCGTTAAACGCAGCCCATCCTCCTACCGTTCACGGCAGGGCGAGGGAAGGTCGCCGAAATCGGGGCGGTTTGCCCGTTTTCCTCGCGAAGGGGCCACTGAGAGTTACCTGTCATGACACGTCATGACAAAGCATTAGTCAAGTACTTACTAATGTAGCCCACGCGGATCATCCCTGTCTTTAGCACCCGTCCGGAACGATCAATCCAGATCGGGTCAGTCGCCCTCACGCGCGTAGGCGAGCGCGACGTGCCGGGGAAGCTTCCGGGGCTGCCCGGCCAGCTCACGGGCGGTAGCCTCCCACCGGTGCTGCCATTCCGCCGCGCTGGCGCCGCAGGCGGCGACGTAGGCGAGCGTGACGCGCAGCGTCGGGAACGCCGTCCCGGCCGCCGCGGAAGACAGCACTGACGGCGCGAAGTGCGCCCGCATGGCCATCGCCCGGTAAGTCGGGTACCCGGCACGTGCGCGCAGTTGGCGCAGCCCCTCCGCGAACCGCGGCAGCGGTCCGTCGTCAGGGTCAACCGGGCGCTCCGGTCGGCCTACTCCTCTACGCCTCACCTCGCGCTGCCTCACTTTCTCCCGCAGGGCTTGCTTGCTCCCAGTCACTAGTTTCTCCACAGGCAGTTATAGGGTTCCTAATTTCGGCTGATCGCAGGCCCGGTCAGCTGTCGCAGCGGGGTCACCGCGTCCAGCGGGGGGTACCGCGGGTAGCCAGGCGCGCGTCCGGGCCGGTCCAGGGCCAGCATCAGCTGGCCCCAGGACCGCTCGCGCAGCGGGTGCCGGCGGGTCAGCGCGGCCAGCTCCGCCAGGACCTCATGGTGGCCGCCCAGCCGGAGCAGGATGTCGATCCGGTCGGCGGTCGTGGCGTGCCGCAGCTCTTCCAGCCGGGTCCGCCGTTGTGGCCCGCCCAGTTCCAGCTCATCATCCCCGCGCCACGCTCGTGCGGGCCCGCGCAGCTGCACGCGGACCCCCGCCTCGTCTACGTCCGTCAACGAGTTGCCCCAATCCACGGGTCGCCCGCTCACTTGGGCGACATGCGCGCTCCACCGAGAGTGATACGTCGCCAACGGCCCCTTCAGATTGGGCGGTAATCGGCCGAAAGAGGTTTCGGCGGCGTATGCGCAGGGTGACGTCATGATCCGCATCAGCCGGCGCCACGGCACCGTCCCCGCCGGCTCCGGGCTAGCGCAGAATTGGGGCATGCGGGTTGAAGTGCTATCGGATCACCCAGCGGACCTGCTCGCCTCGGCCGCCCAGGCGCGGGGGGCGGGAACTGGCGGGAGCCTGGGGCGCGTTGGGCGGGAGATTGGCCGGGAAAGGGATGCTGCCCGCCGGGGAGGGCGGTGGCTAGCCTGGCTGCGGTTGTCTTTTGCCCGGTGGCGGGCTAAGCGGGCGGCGGCGCGGTCCACTGTGTCGGCCAGCACTGTGTCGGCCAGCACTGTGTCGGCCAGCGGCGCGCCGACCGGCAGCGAGGAGGCGATGCGGGCGGGAAGCGGCGCCGAGCAGCGGGTGGCCGATGAGCTCGGGCGGGCGCTGGGACAGGAGTGGGTGCTGTTCCGCGGGTACCGTAACGGCCGTGGGGAGATCGACGGGGTGTTGCTGGGGCCGGGCGGGCTGTTCGCCTACGAGGTGAAGTACCACAACGCGACGGTGTACATCAGCGGGGACGCCTGGGCCGGGGAGAAGTACGACAACTACGGGAACCTGGTCGAGCCGCGCCGCCCGATCATCGACCGGGGGAGCCGCGGCCGCTCGCCGAGCCAGCAGCTCAACGAGCCGGCCTCGGCGCTCGCGGCCTGGCTATCGCGCCGGGGGCACCCGGTGGACATCGCGCGGGTCGTGCTGCTGACCCACCCCAAGGCGCGGATCGGGGTCAGCAACGAGGCGACGGTGCGGGTCGTGACGTCCGCGGCGGCCCTGCTGCGGCTGGTTCAGGGGTCTGGCGCGCGCCTGGGCGCGCGCCAGCGCGCGGAGATCGAGCAGGTCATCCGCCGTGACCACCAGCACTTCAACGGGAGCAAGCGCTAGCTCGCGGTCAGCCGGATGATGGGGATGAGACGGTCGGTCTTGGTCGCGTAGCCCGCGTACCGCGGGCTGGCGGCGATGACCTTCTGCCAGGCGGCGTCGCGTTCCGGGCCGGCCAGCTGAGCCGCCGTTACCGGGACCTTCCGGCCGCCGAGGTCGATCTCCGCGTGCGAGTTCGCGGCGAGGTTGTGATACCAGCCCGGGTTGGCCACGCTGCCGCCCGCCGACGCCACGATCAGCCAGGCGTCGTCGCCGTCGCGGAAGTAGCCGAGCGCGGACTGCCTGCGCTGCCCGGTCTTCGCGCCCGTGGTGGTCAGCACCAGCGTGCCCGAGTCCTTCGCCGGCCCCCGGCGGGCCTGCATGACCATCAGCGGGTTCATCACCTTCATCAGGGGCTTGGCGAACCCGGGAATCTGCTGCCCGTAGCTGCCTCGCGGGGTCTTCTCGAACGCCATCGCTGCCTCCAGGTAGCTCACGCCTCCTTGAGGGTCCAGCCTAGACCGCGGGCGCGTCCTAGTGGCCGGCCGCACCCGGAATGGGGCATCTACCCGTGGCCGGTCGAGCACGAGTCCACCGGGGCATCCTGCGCGCGGAGTACCGGCCGTCGTAGCCGGCGGCCGCGGGGTCCTTGCGCTGGCCTCCTTGTTGGGGTTCCACTGGGAGGACAGGCGTCCCGCCGGGGCGTGCGAACCACGGGAGGGTCAATGAAGACCAAGGCAGCGGTCGTCTACGAAACCGGCAAGCCGATGGAGATCGAGGAGCTGGACCTGGATGGTCCACGCGATGGCGAGGTACTCATCCGGTACCTGTACGCGGGTCTGTGCCACTCCGACATTCACGTGCAGCACGGTGACCTTGAGGCCCGGCTGCCGATGGTGCTCGGTCACGAGGGGGCGGGCATCGTCGAGGAGGTCGGCCCCGGTGTGACCCGGGTCAAGGCTGGCGACCACGTCGTCTGCTCCTTCATTCCCAACTGCGGCACGTGCCGTTACTGCGCGACCGGCCGGCAGTCGATCTGCGACATGGGCGCGACGATCCTCGAGGGCTACCTGCCCGGGGAGCGGTTCCCCATCTCCGGGCCGCGCGGCCAGTACGGCGCGATGTGCATCCTCGGCACGTTCAGCCAGTACGGCGTGATCCACCAGAACTCCGTCGTCCGCGTCGACGACGACCTGCCGCTGGACAAGGCCGTGCTCGTGGGCTGCGGCGTCCCGACCGGCTGGGGGTCGGCGGTCAACACGGCCAACGTCCGGGCCGGGGACACGGTCGCCGTGTACGGCGTCGGCGGCATTGGCATCAACGCGGTGCAAGGCGCACGCTACGCCGGCGCCAAGCACGTCGTCGCGATCGACCCGCTGGAGATCAAGCGCGCGAAGGCCCTCGAGCTGGGCGCGACGCACGCGTTCGCCTCGGCCGCCGAGGCGCAGGAGGCCATAACGTCGATGACGCGCGGCCAGGGCGCGGATTCCGCCATCGTCACCGTGGGCCTCGTGGACGCCCAGGTGGTCGGCGAGGCGTTCACCGCCGTCGGCAAGGACGGCATCGTCGTCATCACCGGGCTGAACAAGCTGCTGGAGCCGACGATCGTGCTCCCCGGCACGATCCTCACGCTGTTCCGCAAGACGGTGAAGGGCAGCCTGTTCGGCGACTGCAACCCGACCACCGACATCCCGAAGATCTTGAGCCTCTACCAGTCCGGTGACCTCAAGCTCGACGAGATCATCACCCGGACCTACCCGCTGGAGCAGGTCAACGAGGGCTACGACGACCTGCTCAACGGCAAGAACGTGCGCGGCATCATCGTCCACGAGCACTGACGCGCGCGGACGGATAATTCGAAGGAGCGGTCCCCGCGGGCTCGACGGGGCTGGGGTAGATGATCGTCTGGACCTGGGCAGGGATGTCGATGCCCTCTTTGCGGTACCGGCTGTGCAGGCGCTTGATGAACTCATGGACGACCAGGTACTGCGCGGTGACCTCGGAAGTGCGCAGGCCCACGTTGAAGTGGACGCCGGAGTCGCCGAAGGTGTGGAACCTGACCGTCGGCTCGTGGGCGGGGACGGCGCCCTCGACTTCTTGCATCACCTCGCGGCCCACCTCGCAGGTGACCCGCTCGACGTGCTCCAGGTCGCTGTCGTAGCCGACGCCGACGCCGACGGTCACCGACATCTCGTGCTGCGGCAGGTGGTAGTTGGTGACGATCGAGGATGCGACCGTCGCGTTAGGGACGACGATGATGTTGTTCGGCAGCTGGCGGATGGTCGTGTTGCGCCAGTTCGTGTCCACTACGAAGCCCTGCATGCCGTTGTCGAGCTGGATGAAGTCGCCCGGCTGGACCTTGCGCGAGGTCAGGATGTGCACGCCGGCGAACAGGTTCGTCAGCGTGTCCTGCAAGGCGAGGGCGACCGCCAGGCCGCCGACGCCGAGCGCGGTGAGCAGCGGCGTGATCGCCACCCCGAGGCTGTTGAGCAGGACCAGCGTGCCCAGTGTCCAGACGATCACCTTGGTGATGCTCACGAAGATCGTCGCCGAGCCCGAGGTGCCCGCGTGGGAGATCGCGCCGTTGCGCACGACGCCCCCGGCGACCTTGGCGCTGCCGAGCGAGATGACGATGATGATGATCGCGAGCAGCAGGTGGTTGAGGTCGTGCCGGTAGGCGGTCTCCAGCGGCAGCGCCAGGACCGCGCCCCAGGTGCAGCCCGCCACGGCGCACCACGGGACGACCGTGCGCAGGAAGGCCAGCACGATGCTGCGCCAGCGGGTCTTCTCCGCTTTGCGCTCCAGCCTCGCCAAGATCGCCCGGAGTGCCACGGCGCCGATGAGGCCGGCCGCGAGGTACGCCGCCACCACGAGCCAGGTATGCGAGCCGACAGCTGATGTCATCTTCTGTCCTCACTCGTTCGATCCCGATCTTGCGGCGTCGAGGCTACCCGCAGACGCTGGCCCTGGTAGGGCGAAACCGCAGGAACGAGGGCGAGGGCCAAGCGGCCTGGCCACGAATTCGAGCCTCCCCACAAAGATCGTTTTCGCCACAATCCGTGACCCGTCACTGACCTTGCGGGGTAATTGCTACCTTCATACGGTTCGTTGCACGCAACTCGGGTGGGGGTACACATGAGCAAGTCGGCCAGAGCCTGCGGCCTCATCGTCGCGGCACTGATGGTTTTCCCGGTCGCCGGGTGTAAGGACTCAGGCGGATCGGCCGCCGGCGGCGCCGCGTCGGTAACCGCCAGCGCGAGCGCGCCCGCCCGCGAGGCGCCGGCCACCAGCCCGCCCGCCGCCAGCAGCACCTCAGCCTCGCCCAGCCCGTCGCCATCCCCCACGCCGTCCACGGCACCGCCGCCCGTCGCTACCCACGCCCCGGCCGCGCCCCATACCGCCGCGCCGGTTCACGCGACGGCCATCCGCACCTCGCCGGCCCCCGGGAAGACCTCATCGCCGCGCCCGACGCCAACCCATGCCACGGCGGTGTCCTGCCATCCGCTGACCAACGGCGGCAATTGCTACGAGCCCGGCGAGTTCTGCCGCAAGGGCGACCATGGTGCCCACGGGATCGCCGGCGACGGGAAGGCCATCGTCTGCGCGGACAACAACGGCTGGCGCTGGGAACCGGTCTGAGGCCGCGGCCGGGCGGCGCCCATTTCCTTCGTTAATCCCACGGTAATCGGGAGCATCACCAGCCCTCGCCGTCATCCGGTAACCCCGGCAACTCAGCGGCCGGGACTGCCCGGTCGTCCCTAGTGCATGTTCGTGTGTCATTTCCGGTGCCATAGTCCAATGCCGCTTACCTCCGGTGTCCCGTCTTCACCGGCTGCCCGGTGCGCCCCGGTAGCCGCTCCAGGTCACGCCTCCGGGCGGCATGAGCATCGCCGTC
>JAICUO010000113.1 GCA_025935815.1 Streptosporangiaceae bacterium | reverse complement strand
GCTGGCGGTGGCCGGGCTGATCCTCGGCTTCGCCGCGACGATCAAGTTCTGGGCCGGGGTCCCGGCCGCGATCCTGCTCATCGTCGGCTGCCTGCCGCCCGGGCGGTTGAGCCGGCTGCGCTGGTACCTGCCCGGGCTGGCGGCCGGCTTCGTGGTCCCCGTCGCCGCCCTCGCCTGGGCCGCGCCAGCGTCCTTCCTGCGCGGCACCCTGCTCTACCAGGCGACGCGGACCGGCCAGCCCGCCCCGCTGGGCTTGCGCCTAGACCACCTGACCGGGCTCATCGTCGTCCTCGGCCACCACGGCATCGCGCTCGCCCGAAGCTCGTACTCCCTGTTCCAGGCGGACGCCACCGCGTCAATGGAGCCGACGACGACGACGGCCGCGCTGCCGGTGGCGCTCACCGTCATCGGCGCCGCGCTGGTCCTCATCCCGTACCTGCGCGCGCCTCGCCGCCGCACCCACCTGGAGTGGTTCGCGCTCGGGTGCGCCATCGGCGCCTGCGCGGCGATCCTCGGGTACTCGGCGTTCTTCTACCACTACCCGGCGTTCCCGGCCCCGTGGCTGGCGATCGCCATCGGCGCCGCCGCCGGCGCGATCCCGGTGCCGGCCGCGCACCGGTTGCGCGCGGTCGCGGTGGCCGGCGCGGCCCTCGCCTGCGCCGCCTTCCTCGCGGTGACAACGCTGGAGGTCGTCCAGCTGAGCGGCGTCGCCGTGGGGGCCAATCCCCGCGTCTCCCGCCTCGTCCCGCCGGGTGCGTGCGTGGTGACCGACCAGGTGGCGATGACCATCGCGGTGGACCGCTTCACCGCGGACCCTTCGTCGTCCCCGGCGCCGGGCTGCCCGGACGTGGTCGACGCGCTCGCCCAGACGCTCGCGCTCAGCGGCGGTGTCTCCCCCCAGGGCGGCGCCGGCCGCGACCCCCGCGTGATAGCCGGCTGGGAGGCCATCTTCGGCCGGGCGCAGTACGTGTGGCTCAGCGGCGGCCACGCCAACCGCATCCCGTGGACGCCGGAACTGGACGCGTGGTTCAACGCGCACTTCCACAAGGTCGCCGTCTACCGCAGCTACGCCGACAGCCGCCTCTACCAGCGCATCCATTAACGCCACGCACGGGGCCTGCGGGATTGGCGGGTATCCCCCGGGAATTACGGCAGCATGTCGGCGGTCAGGAACGCCTCGGTGGACGGCAGGCCCTGGTCCACGGCGCGGCGGTCAGCCATCGCGAGCAGGCGGCGGATCCGCCCGGCGATCGCGTCCTTGGTAAGCGGCGGGTCGGCCAGCTGGCCCAGTTCCTCCAGGGACGCCTGGCGGTTAGCGACCCGCAGCCGCCCGGCCATGACCAGGTGGTCGGGTGCCTCCGCGCCCAGGATCTCCAGGGCCCGCTCCACCCGCGCGCCGGCCGCGACCGCGGCCCGCGCCGAGCGGCGCAGGTTCGCGTCGTCGAAGTTGGCCAGCCGGTTGGCGGTGGCCCGCACCTCGCGGCGCATTCGCCGCTCCTCCCAGGCCAGGACCGAGTCGTGCGCCCCGAGCCGGGTCAGCATCGCGCTGATCGCGTCGCCGTCCCTGATCACCACCCGGTCCACGCCGCGCACGTCCCGCGCCTTGGAGCCGATCTTCAGCCGCCGCGCGCAGCCGACCAGCGCCAGGGCCGCCTCCGATCCCGGGCAGGTGATCTCCAGCGCCATCGACCGGCCGGGCTCGGTGAGCGAGCCGTGCACCAGGAACGCGCCCCGCCAGGCGGCCTCGCAGTCACACGAGCCGCCCGCCACCACCTGCCTGGGCAGCCCGCGCACCGGCCGCCCGAAGCTGTCGATCAGCCCCGCCTGCCGGGCGAGGCTGTCGCCGCCCTTGGTGACCCGCACGACGTACCGGCTGCCCTTGCGCAAGCCGCCCGGCGCGAGCACGAGCAGCTCCGACGTGTGCCCGAACATCTCCGCCAGCCCCGCGCGCAGCCGCCGGGCGACCGCCGCCGTGTCCAGCTCGGCCTCGATCACGATGTGCCCGGCGCTGAGGGTCAGGCCGCCGGCGAACCGCAGCAGCGTCGACACCTCCGCCTTGCGACAGCACGGCTTGGTCACCGGCACCCGGCTCAGCTCGTCCTTCACCACGCCCGTCATCGCCATAAACGCACCCCCGCCCGGCTTTCTCCCCCGTCGAACAAGTCCCGGTAGGCCGCCGCCAGCCGTACCGGGTCGTGCCTGGCGCCATCTTCGGCCGCCACGTCCGCCAGCACCAGCCGCGCACCCAGCAGCTGGGCCGATTTCTCGAGCTCGTCCTCACAGCCGCGGGCGGCCCGCGCGTCGGCGAGCACCACGTCCACGGCCAGCCCCGGAGCGTGCTCGGCGAGCACTTCCAGGTGCCGGTGCGGGGAGAACCCATCGGTCTCCCCCGGCTGGGCCACCAGGTTGAGCGCCACCAGCCGCCGCGCGGCGGTCGAGTGCAGCGCCCGCGCCAGGGCGGGAACGAACAGGTGCGGTAGCACGCTAGTGAACCATGATCCCGGCCCGAATACCACCCAGTCCGCATCGTGAACTGCGGAAACCACGTCGGGGACGGCCGGCGGGTCGGCCGGCTCCAGCGAGATCGAGCGGACCTTGCCCGGCGTCTTCGCGCAGGCGACCTGGCCCCGGACCACGCTCACTTGCTCCGGCCGGGCCGGGTCGACGCCCGCCACGACCGCCACGATGTCCAGCGGGACGGCGGCCATCGGCAATACCCGGCCCCGCACCCGCAGCAGGCGGCCTACCCAGTCAAGGCCCGCGACCGGGTCGCCGAGCAGGTCCCACAGCGCGGCGATCAGCAGGTTCCCGGCCGAGTGGCCGGCCAGCTCCCCGTCCCCGCCGAACCGGTGCTGCACAACCTGGGACCAGGTGGTCCCCCAGTCGTCGTCGCCGCACAGCGCGGCCAGCGCCATCCGCAGGTCTCCGGGCGGGAGCATGCCGAACTCCCGGCGCAGCCGCCCCGACGACCCGCCGTCGTCGGCGACGGTGACGACGGCAGTGACGTTACGGGTGACCCGGCGCAGGGCGGACAGCGACGCGGCCAGCCCGTGCCCGCCGCCGAGCGCCACCACCCGCGGCCCTGGTTCCCCGTCCACGTCCCCGCCACTGGCCGGCACGTCATTCACGCCCGAGGTCCCGGTGGGTTACCCGCACGTCGCCGCCAGGGATGCGCGCCGCCAGCTGCTCGGCCATCGCGACGCTGCGGTGCTTGCCGCCGGTGCAGCCGACCGCGAGGGTCACGAACCGCTTGCCCTCGCGCTCGAACCCGGCCAGCGACACCTCCAGCGCCTTCGAGTACGCGTCCAGGAACGCCGGCGCGCCCGGCTGGGCCAGCACGTACTCCCGGACCGGGGCGTCCTGCCCGGTCAGCGGGCGCAGCTCGGGAACCCAGTGCGGGTTCGGCAGGAACCGGCAGTCGGCGACCAGGTCCGCGTCGACCGGAAGCCCGTACTTGTAGCCGAAGGACATGATCGTAAGCCGGACCGCGCCGACCGCCGAGCCGCCGCCGAAGTAGCCGTTCATCCGGGCGCGCAGCTCGTGGACGTTCAGCGCCGAGGTGTCCAGCACGATGTCGGCGTCCCCGCGCACGCTGCGCAGCAGCTCGCGCTCGGCGGTGATCCCGTCGACGATCCGCCCCGTTCCCTGCATCGGGTGCGGGCGGCGGACGTTCTCGAACCGGCGCACCAGCGCCTCATCCGACGCCTCCAGGAACACCACCTGCGGCGCGACGCCCTTGGCGCCCAGCTCGGAGATCGCGGTCTTCAGGTCGGTGGTGAACGCGCGGCTGCGCACGTCGACGACCGCGGCCACGCCGGCCAGCGAGGCCCGGTCGGCCAGGTCGATCATCGTCGGCAGCAGCCCCGGGGGCAGGTTCTCCACCACGTACCAGCCGATGTCCTCCAGCGACTTGGCCGCCGTCGACCGCCCCGCCCCGGACATGCCGGTAATAATGATGATATCGGGAGCCCCGTGCTCCCCGTGCTCACCATACGTACCGTGCTCACCGAAAGTACCCTGCTCACCGCGCTGCTCAGCCATCGTCGCCCCCGTGTCCAGCCCCATGTCCAGCACTGCTTCCCCCGGTAAGACCAGTTGCCGCACCCGTTACAGCGGCCCCCGTGGCCGCGGCATTCCCCGCCGTGTTCCCGGACGCGGAGTTCCCGGCGGCAGCGTTGCCGGGTGCGGCGTTGCCGGGTGCGGCGTTGCCAGGTGCACCGCCACCGCGCAGCGCGGCCGTGATCGTCTGCGCCAGCCGCGGCCCGATCCCCGAGACCTCCGCGATCTCCTCGGGCGTGGCCGCCGAGACCGCGCGCACCGACCCGAAGCGCTTCAGCAGCGCCGCCCGCCGGGCCGGGCCGAGCCCGGGCACCGCGTCGAGCGCCGAGACCGTCGCCGCCTTCCCCCGCTTAGCCCGATGGTAGGTGATCGCGAACCGGTGCGCCTCGTCCCGTACCCGCTGCAGCAGGTACAGCCCCTCGCTGGTGCGCGACAAGATCAGCGGGTAATCCTCGCCCGGCAGCCAGACTTCCTCCAGCCGCTTGGCCAGCCCGCAGACCGCCACGTCGTCAATGCCCAGCTCGGCCAGCGCCGCCGCCGCTGCCTCGGCCTGGCCGCGGGCGCCGTCCACGACGACCAGGTTCGGCGGGTAGGCGAACTTCCGGCGCGCGGCCTCGGGCCGCTCGGCCAGCGGGTCCTGGTCTTCCTTCGCTTCCGGGTCGCCCAGCATGTCTAGCTCCCCGGTCTCCTCGCGCTCGGCGAGGTAGCGCCGGAATCGCCGGGTGATCACCTCGCGGATCGCCGAGATGTCGTCGCTGCCGTCGCCGCCGCGGACCGAGAACCGGCGGTACTCGCTCTTGCGGGCCAGCCCGTCCTCGAAGACGACCATGGACGCGACGACGTGCGTGCCCTGGAGGTTGGACACGTCGTAGCACTCGATCCGCAAGGGGGCGTCGGCCAGCCCGAGCGCGTCCTGGATCTCGTGCAGCGCGCGGGACCGCGTGGTCAGGTCCGAGGCGCGCCGCGTCTTGTGCAGCGCGAGCCCCTCCTTGGCGTTGCGGGCGACGGTCTCGGCGAGGGCCTTCTTGTCGCCGCGCTGCGGCACGCGCAGCGAGACCGGCCCGCCGCGCCGCTGCGCCAGCCACTGGGTCATCGTCGCGGTGTCCGGCGGCAGCTCGGGGACCAGGACCTCGCGCGGGATGCCGGCGCTGGCGCCCTCCGGCCCGGCCGAGTCCCCGTAGAACTGGCCGAGGAAGTGCTCGACCAGGCCGCCGGTAGTGACGTCCTCAACCTTCTCCAGCACCCAGCCGCGCTGCCCCCGGATCCGGCCGCCGCGCACGTAGAAGACCTGGACGGCCGCTTCCAGCTGGTCTTCGGCCAGCGCGATCACGTCGCAGTCGGTGCCGTCGCCGAGCACGACGGCCTGCTTCTCCAGCGCGCGCTCAAGCGCCTTGATGTCGTCGCGGAGCCGGGCGGCGCGCTCGTACTCCTCGGCGCCGGAGGCGCCCTTCATCTCAGCCGTCAGCTTGCGGATGAACCGCTGCGTGTGACCGGCCATGAAGTCGCAGAAGTCCTCAGCCAGCGCCCGGTGCTCGTCTTCGCTGATCCGGCCCACGCACGGCGCCGAGCACTTGCCGATGTAGCCCAGCAGGCAGGGGCGCCCTACCTGGCCGGCCCGCTTGAACACGCCCTTGGAGCAGGTCCGCACCGGGAAGACGCGCAGCAGCGTGTCGACGGTCTCCCGGATCGCCCAGGCGTGGCTGTACGGGCCGAAGTACCGGGTCCCCTTGCGCTTGGCCCCCCGCATGACCATGACCCGCGGGTAGTCCTCATCGATGGTGACCGCGAGGTAGGGGTAGCTCTTGTCGTCGCGGTACTTGACGTTGAACCGCGGGTCGAACTCCTTGATCCAGGAGTACTCCAGCTGCAGCGCCTCGACCTCGGTCTTGACGATGGTCCAGTCGACCTTGGCGGCCGTGGTGACCATCGCCTGGGTACGCGGGTGCAGGCTGGTGAAGTCGGCGAAGTACTGGTTCAGCCGCTGGCGCAGCGACTTGGCCTTCCCGACGTAGATGACCCGCCCGCGCTCATCGCGGAACCGGTACACCCCCGGGGAGTCCGGAATCTCGCCAGGGGCTGGCCGGTAGGCGTGCGGGTCTGCCACGAGGCCACTCTATTCGCTTGGCTGCTCGCCGTAGGCCCGCTCTCGCGCTCACGCGGCCCTTAGCGCTCGATGGTCAGCGACAGGAAGTCGGACACGGCGATCAGCCCGAGGGCGTGGCGCTCCAGCGGCCGGATGCCGCGGCGGGCCTCATCGTGGTAGACGCGCGGATCGCGGGCCCGGAATGACCGGCCCCGGGTGCGGATCTCGCAACCGTCCGCGGCCAGCACGTTCTTCACCCAGTCGGTGCCCGGCCCGTAGGTGAGCGCGATGATGAAGCGCTCGTCGCCGGCCCGGAACACGTTCACCGGCGTGCGGTACTCGCGCCCGGACGCCCGGCCCCGGTGCACGACCACCCCCAGCCCCGGCGCCCACGGCGCGACGTGCCGCATAACACGGTTGAATCCGGCCCGGTTCCACCGGGCGACCCGCATCGGGATCGGCATGCCACCACCGTACGTCACCGGCTCGGCATCGGCATCGGCATCCTCGCCGGCGACCCGGCCCCGCCGAGGACCAGGTTGTGGTGCACGGCCATCCACCAGTTCCACACGTCCTCGTGCGGCGCGCCGGCCACCCAGCCCATTAGCCTGCCGTCGTCCTGGGTCCACACCATGTCCTCTTGCGCGCTGTCGGTCATGGTGCAAAACACCCGGCCGGCCGCTTCCAGGCTGGTTACCTGCCCGCTGGCCATCTGCGCGATCGAGTAGCCCCGCGGGTGCCGGAACTGGTGGTTCCAGGCGACCTCTCCCGCCGCGGTCGGCGAGGTGAGGCCGCAGTCCTGGTAGTTCTGCCAGATCGCGCCGGAGTTCAGCGACTTCACCTTGGCCGCGTAGGCGGAATACAGCGCCCCTAGCGAGGGGTAGGTGCTGAGCACCACGCCGGTAATCCCGGGCGCGGGCGCCATGCAGGTCACCATCGTCATGCTGTCGGGCAGGCAGTCCGCCTGCGGCAGCATGCCCTTGGCGGTGCCGCTCTGGTCGGCGAGCCGGATCGCCGCCATCAGCTCAGCCGCGACCGGCCGCGAGGCGGAGGCCATCGACATGGATCGCGACCCGCCCGCCGGCGACGCCGGCATCAGCGCCCACGCGACCCCGGTTCCCGCCATCGCGACCACGGCGGTCCCGGCCGCGATCAGCCGCGCGGGACTACGCCGGCCCGGGCCGGGTTTGCGCCATCGGGGGGCCAATCCGCCTTGCCGTCTGTGGGAGGTCATGCACGCATCGTAATATTCGACAACACGACACGTGATCGCTTCGAGACAATCCGCTGATAAGCGCCTGGTAGCCAGGCACCCAGCGACGCGCGGGACCTCGCACACGGAACAATGGGGATGCATGACGGGCTACGCCGACCGGGAAGGCCACGTGATCGTGTGCGGGCTGCAGGAGGTTGGCCTGCGCATCGTCGAGCAGCTCCTGCAGTCCGGCGTGCCCGCGGTCGTCGTCGACGACGACCCGGACCCGCGGATGGAGCTCATCGTGGCGGGCTGGGGCGTACCCCACGCGCGCGCCAGCTCCCGGATCCCGGCGACGTTCACCACGGCGGGCATGGCCGGGGCGATCGCCGTCGTGTGCGTGTACGACGATGACCTGCACACCCTGCAGGCCGCCCTGCTGGCCAGGCAGCTCCGGGCCGACGTGCGGGTGGTGGCGCGGCTCACCAATCCCGCTGTCGGCCGGGCGCTCAGCCAGGCGGGCGTCGCCGTGCTCGACGTGGCGGGCCTGTCCGCGCCGTCCATCGTCGAGGCGGTGCGGCGCTCCGGCGGGCAGGAGATGACGCTATCCGGGCAGCCGTTCCACGCCAAGCGGGTGACCGCCGCCCGCGATGGCACGCTGCGCGACCTGTACGGCGCGCTCGCCCCCATCGCCGTCGTGCCCGCGGAGGGCGGCGAGTGCGCCATCACCCCTGGCCGGGACGAGCGCGTGGCCCGCGGGGACGAGGTCACCCTCATCGGCACGCCAGAAGAGCTCGAGGCCGCCTTCCCCGAACGGGCCTCAGCTTCCCGCTCGCCCCGCCCCCGCCTCGCCGTCGCCCGCGGCCTGCGGCGCCTGGCGATCTCCCTGGTGGGCGCCACCGACCGCAGGCTGGGGCTCGCCCTCGCCGCACTGCTGGTGGTCGTCACCGCCGCCACCGTCATCTTGCGCCTGGGCTATGAGCTGTCCGGGCATCACATCTCGACCCTGCAGGCCGTGTACTTCACGATCGAGACGATCACCACCGTGGGGTACGGCGATTTCACCTTCAGCCACGAGACGCCCTGGCTGATGGGCTTCGCCGTAGCCCTCATGATCTCGGGCGCGCTGTTCGTGGCGGTGTTCTTCGCGCTGCTCACCAACCTCATCGTGAGCCGCCGGATCGAGGAGTCACTGGGACGGCAGAAGATCACCGGCCTGAGCGGGCACGTGCTGGTGATCGGGCTGGGCACGGTCGGGCTTGAGGTCGTCCAGCGGCTGGCCCAGGCCGGCACCGACGTCGTCGTGATCGAGATGGACGAGGACAACCGCCACCTCGGCCAGGTCCGTGCCCTTGGCGTGCCGGTGGTGATCGCGGACGCCACGCTCCCCCAGGTGCTGCGCAGCGCGTCGCTGGCCACCGCGTCCGCGGTCGCCGTGCTGACCAGCGATGACATGGCGAACCTGGAGACCGGCCTGGCCGTGCGGGATCAGCTCCGCGAGCGCTGGGCCACCGTCCCGGTGGTGCTGCGGATCTTCGACCCGCAGTTCGCCGGGCTGGTGCAGGAGACCTTCGGCTTCCACTACGTGCGCTCGACGGCGGCCCTGGCGGCGCCGTGGTTCGTGGGGGCCGCGCTCGGCCTCGACGTGCTGTCCACGTTCTACGCCGGCGACCAGCCGTTGCTCGTCTCCCGCCTGATCGTCACCCCGGGCGGCGGGCTGCACGGCCTGCGGATGGACGACCTGGGCGGCCGGACCCGGGTGCTGGCGATCCGCCGGGCCGCCGACCAGGCCGTCCTGGAGCACCTGCCCCGCCGCGCCACCCGGTTCGAGCCCGCCGACGAGGCCTACCTGATCGGCCCGTACGACGAGCTGCTCACGGTCCTTCGCCGCGACCGCCCGTCTCCTGGCATCCCGGCCCCGGCCCCGGCGCCACCCCCCGGCCAGCCGCGCCCCTGACCGGGAGCTCTCGCGGTCGGGGATCAATCCGGGGGCCACGGCGGTTTCGTTCGGGAGGAGAAGAAGGAGAAACGGCCCATGGCACTGGCGCATTTCACGGTGTTCCTCAGCGGGGTTGGCTACCACGAGTCGGCGTGGAAGCTGGCCGATCCGGCTGACTTGGACGAGCCGGCCTGGTTCGGGGTGCTGGAGCGGGCGGCGCGGACGGCCGAGCGCGGCCTGCTGGACGCGGTGTTCTTCGCCGACTCACCCGGCCTGGAGGTCTTCCGCGCCCGTTACTTCCCGCAGGTCGGCTTCGACCCGCTGGAGCTGCTGGCGGCGCTGGCGCGGACGACGTCGCGGGTCGGCCTGGTCGCGACCGCGTCAACCACCTACAGCCAGCCGTATGACCTGGCACGGCGGCTGTCCACGATCGACCACCTGTCCGGCGGCCGCGCCGGGTGGAACATCGTGACGACCCGGTACGCCGGGGCGGCGGGCAACTTCGGGCTGGCCGAGCACCCCGACGCGGAGCTGAGGTACGCCCGGGCGGAGGAATTCGTCGAGGTCGCCTCGCGGCTGTGGGACAGCTGGGACGCCGGCGCCGTGGTCGCCGACCCGGGACGGGAGCCCGGAGCCACCGCGGTGTGGGCGAACACTGACCTGATCCGGCCGGTCGACTTCCACGGGAAGTTCTTCAGCGTCAGCGGGGCGCTGACGCTGCCGCGCTCGCCCCAGGGCCGGCCGGCGTTCGCGCAGGCGGGATCGTCCGGGCCCGGGGTCGAGCTGGCCGGGAAGACCGCCGACCTGGTGTTCACCGCGCAGCCCGACATCGCCGCCGGGCGCCGGTTCCGCGACGCGGTGCGGGACGCGGCCGCCCGCCATGGCCGCGACCCGGACCGCGTGCTCGTGCTGCCGGGGGTGTCGTTCGTGCTCGGGCCGACCGAGGCGGAGGCCCGCTCGCTGCGCGCGGCGCTGGAGGACGCGGTGGACCCGGAGTTCCGGTGGCGGAACCTGGCCCACAACGCGGGCCTGGACTGGCGGCTGATCGACCCGGGCCAGCCGCTGAGCGCCGGCGCGATCGCCGCCGTGCCCCCGGCCGCCCGGACCAGCCGGACCGACCAGGTCGTGCGGCGCTCACGGGAGAGCGGGAAGGCGTTCGGCGAGCTGGCGGCGGAACTGACCGGGCTGCCCGGCGGGCTGGAGTTCACCGGGACGCCAGAGCAGTTCGCGGACCTGATCCAGGCGTGGACCGCCGGCGGCGCCGGGGACGGGTTCACCCTGCAGCCGGCGACGCTGCCGGGGTCGCTGGAGGCCTTCACCGACCACGTCGTGCCGATCCTGCAGCGGCGCGGCCTGCACCGCCGCCAGTACGCGGCCACCACGCTGCGCGGTCACCTGGCCGAGCGCTAGCCCATAACGACCACGGGGTGGCCGGCCGCTCCTGCCGGACCCCGTCGACGGTGATGTCGACCTTCTCGTTGTAGAAGGCGACCAGGTTCTCGATCTTGGGCGCCTCGGCGATGGGCGCGGGGTAGCCCCAGGCGATGTCGGCGTGGACCTCATCCCCGGCGCGGACCGACCAGTAGACGGCCTCGCCCTTGTACGGGCAGCGGGACCGGGTCGCCGTCGGCTCCAGCAGGTCGAGCCGGACGTCGAGCTTGGGGATGTAATAGCGGACCGGCAGCCCGGTCTCGAACAGCAGCCGGGGCCGGCGGGTATCGGCGACCAGGACGCCGTTCACCCGGACCTCGACGTGGCGGGAGGAGCTGAGCACGTCCACCCGGTGGTAGGGGTCGCGCGGGTGCTTGAAGACCTCATCGTCTTCCTCGTACCAGGCGTCCGCCTTGTTCCAGTAGAACGCCACGTAGTCCGTCAGCTCGGGCACCGAGTCGATCGGCGCCGGGTAGGCCCACACCGCGTTCTCCACCCGCCGGTCCCCCACGACCACGTCGTAGTAGGAGGCATCGCCCTTGTACGGGCAGTGCGTGTGGTGGCTGGTCGGCTCCAGCAGGTCGAACCGGACATCCGCGCGCGGGAAGTAGTAGACCGGCAGGTGCCCGGTCTCGAACAGGTAGATCGTCGCGCTGCTGTCGGCGACCGCCTGCCCGCCGAAGAAGACCCGGACCCGCCGGGCGTTCGGCTCGGTCCGCACGCGCCGGCTGGCCTGCGTGCGGGTGGCTCCCGCTGTCTGCGTCGTCATCGTCAGCTCCTGTCGTCTCGTTCGCGGCGGCCCGGTCGCCCGGGCCGCCGCGCGTGCCCTACCGACCGACAGCGCGCCGGGCGCGCCGCAGATTCCCGGTCCGGGCGCTACCGAACGGACCGTGACATCCCGCGACGCTGCCCCGCGGCGCCAGGCACCCAGCGCGCGGTGACGGCACGAGCGCCAGTGGGCGATTTAGTGGCCTACCGACAGTGACAGGATGGCGTTCGGGAGAGATGGTGGGAATCGGGGAGCCTCGCTCGCGCCGGATGGAAGGTGGCCGCCAGTGCTGTCAGCCGAAGACAACGAGATCCTCACCCGCGTCGGCCCCGGGACGCCAATGGGCAACCTGCTGCGCAGGTACTGGATCCCGGCGTGCCTGTCAGCGGAGATCGCCGAGCCGGACGGGCCGCCCGCGCGGGTGCGGCTGCTGGGCGAGGACCTGGTCGCGTTCCGCGACACCGAGGGCCGGATCGGGCTGATCGAGGAGTCCTGCCCGCACCGCGGCGCGTCGCTGTTCTACGGCCGCAACGAGGAGTGCGGGCTGCGCTGCACCTACCACGGCTGGAAGTTCGACGTCACCGGGCAGTGCGTGGACCAGCGCAGCGAGCTGCGCCCGTTCTCGCAGCGGATCAAGGTCAGGTCCTACCCGGTCCACGAGTCGGGCGGGATCGTCTGGGCCTTGCTCTCAGCCCCGCTCGGCGGCCCGGCGCAGACGATGACGCCGTTTCGCGATTTCGGGACCGAGTCGCTGCCCGCGCCGCTGGCGATGGCGAACAAGGAGGTCATCTACTGCAACTGGGTCCAGTCGATGGACGGCGACCTGGACACCGCGCACATCTCCAACCTGCATCAGTTCGACGCGATCGCCGGCATCCCCGACGACGGGACGGACGAGCCGGGCTACCCGTCGGGGTACCAGTCGATGCGCTTTTGGCGCCATGACGCGCGCGCGCTGATCGAGGTCGAAGACACCTGGCACGGGTTCCGGTACGCCGGCATCCGGGTGACGCCGAACGGGCACCAGCACGCCCGGATCACCGCCTACATCTTCCCGGCCTCGACGATCATCGCGCAGATCCCGTTCTCCACCCGGCAGATCTTCGTGGTGCCCGCCGATGACTACACGACCCACCGCTACAACTTCACGACCCAGCCGCCGCAGAACCCGCGCGGGTACGGCGGGCCGGTGTTCTTCACCTACCCGGCGTACCCGTTCGAGATGATGGCGCAGCGGGGGGTCGTGCCGCGCCGGTACAACCGCGGCAACGACTACCTGATCGACCGGGACGCCCAGAAGGGGGTGTCGTACAGCGGCATCCGCGACTTCCGCAGCCAGGACGCGATGGCGACGGAGACCGCCGGGCCGATCTACGACCGGACCCGCGAGCACCTGGGATCCACCGACGTGGCCCTGATCCGGATGCACCGCCTGCTGCTGCGCTGCGCGAAGGCCCTGGCGGCGGGCGAGGGCGAGGTCACCCTGCCCGCGCTGACCGGGGACTTCCGCTCCATCCGGGGCGCGGAGAAGATCCTGGAGGAAGGCGAGGACTGGCGGGTCCTCGGCACCAACGACGATCCCGTGGTCCAGGAGGCGCTGAAGGCGGCCGAGGACGACGACCGCTAGGGACGGCTGATGTCGATAACGACGCGGTAGGGGGCGGTGAGGGCGTAGGCGTGGTACCCGCCCTTCGCCGCCAGGCCAATTCCCCAGGTGAGATAGCCCTCGAAGTCGCCGGCGGCCGCCAGTCCCAGCAATTGCGCGTAGTTGGGCGTGGTGGCCGACGGGCCCGGGTAGGTGGCGTGCCCCGTGGCCGGGCACACCGCGCTGGCGCCGCGGAACGTCACCTTGAGGAACGACTTGCCGGCGATGGTGACCGGCTTGCCCGACCCGTCGCCGACCACCTGCGGGACCGGCGTGACCGTGTACGACGGCAGCTTCCCGGCGAACTGGAAGACCACCCGGTCGGCGGACGCCTGCTGCCCGGTGCGGATCGAGGTCAGGTACGACCCCGGGGTCGCGCACGCGCTGGCCGGGGCCGGGGATCCCCCGCCAGCGCCCGCCGAAGCACCGCCCGGCGCCGCGCCCGGCGTCCCGGTGGCACCGTTCGATGACCCACCGCCCGATGACGCACCGCCCGATGACGTACCGCCCGACGAGGCACTCCCCGATGACGCGCCGCCCGGCGCGCTGGCTGACGAGCCGCCCGCCGCCCCCGCGCCCGCCTGCCGCGACCCGGCGCAGCCGCTGATCAGCACGGCCGCGGTGGCCGCCACCACGGCAAGGGCGACCGGCACTCCGCGACGCGGTGGTACCGCGGGCGCTGCGCGCATCTTGCTGTTATCACCCATGGCCATCACTCCCACTCTGACGACGGCGCGGGCCTTCAACGCCGCCGCGCCGCTTGCTCTTGGCACCTAAGACGCGGAAGGGGGCATTTGGGTTAGCTGAAGATTTCACCGAGGCCGCGGCGGCGCCAGCGGCCGCGGGCCGTCAGCTCGATGCTGGCGCCGCTGGCCGTGATCGCCGCGTCCGGCAGCGGGCGGGACGCCGGCCCGGATATGACCGAGCCGTCCTTGACGCTGGACTGGCTGCCGTGGCAGGAGCCTCCGGTAACCACGCCGTAAGCACCATTAAGGAACCTCATCAAACACCGGGCGATCGCGACCGCCGCTGGCGATTCCGTCATTTCGCTACTCTCCGTAATAAATGGGCTGGAGTGGACCGCCTTCCGCCATTCGATCACGGAATGTAGTCAACCATTTAAGGTCCCGTATGCAATTTTCACGGAAATTTCTTTCGGCCAGCCTGGTTACGGGACGCGAATCATGGTCCTGACCTGTTGAAACCGTGTTCTCTATATCTAATTGGATAGATGAGGCTTACCTGACAGCGATATCACTATTACCACACGGAGGGTGGTCAGAATAATACGTAGAGCCATAATCTTGGGTACATAGGAATCACGGATGGGAAACGGGCAGATGCTCAGAGTTAGCAAAGTCGAAGAATGGCTACATCGCGCGCCTACCCGCCCGGACATGAGCACGCACGGTAACTGCGTCATCATCCGATCCGGCGAGAACTACGAAGGCAAGCAAGGCGTCAGCCTGACCACGGGCATCAGTCACCAGTCGGCCGGCGCGCAGCGGCTATGCCTTCACCTGGTCATGATCCCGCCCGGCACCCGCGGCATGCCGCACTTCCACGCCGGGCACGAGTCCGCCATCTACACCGTCAGCGGCGAGACCGAGGTCTGGCATGGTGACGGACTGGTACAGCGCACCATGGTGCGGGCGGGCGACTTCATGTACGTGCCGCCGGGAACCCCGCACCTCCCGGTCAACCGGGCACGGGTCATGTCGGTGTCAGTTGTGGCCAGGACCGATCCTGACGAGCAGGAAAGTGTGGTCATCCTCGAACTCCCCCGGCACCTTTCCGATCTGCTTAGCCTTCCGGTCGCCATCCAGGAATAATCGTCCCCGCGCCCGCCTCCCGCGGGGAGCGCGGTGAACCGGCACAGCCTTGGCGGCGGTCTCCTCCTCCGCCAGGGCGCCCAGGGGCTTCTCTCCCCCCACCTTGCCGGGACGCCGCCCGTCCGGCCGCGGTTCCTGCTGCTACACCAGCGAGGAACCGCGGCCCGACGGGCGGCGTCCCGGCGCGGTGGGGGGGGAGAAGCCCCAGGGCGCCCAGGCGGGGGAGGAGGCCGCCGCCAGTGCTGTGCCGGTTAACCGCGG
>JAICUO010000622.1 GCA_025935815.1 Streptosporangiaceae bacterium | reverse complement strand
CCAGGGCTCGGCGAGGTCGCCGGGCAGTGGCACGACGCGCTCCGGTGGCGGCGCGCCGAGCTCGTAGCGCGCGGCGGTCCGCGCGATCCGTCGGCGCGCGTCCGCCTCATCTTTCGCCCGGACCAGGCACCAGACCCGCGCACTGGTGCTGGCGAGCAACTCGCTCAGCAGGTGAGCGCCGAGGAACCCGGTCGCCCCGGTGAGCAGGACCTCACGCGGATCGCGCCAATCGGGCCGGGGGCGCCACGGGGCTCCGGCCCGCTCGATCACGAGGTCAAGCTGAGCCTCGCGGTCGAAGTCGGCCTCGGGCTGGTCACCGGCGGAGCTCAGCTTCCCGGCGCGGGCGTCGCGCACGGCGGCGGAGAATCCCCGCAGCGTGGGGTCACGCAGCAGGCTGCGGGTCAGCGGCCGTACCGAGTCCGCCGAGACGCCGAAGAGCGCGCAGGTATTGGCCAGCATCTCGGCGGCCAGCAGCGAGTTACCGCCGAGGGAGAAGAAGTCGTCGTCGAGGCCGACGTGCTCCCGGCGCAGCAGCCTCGCCCACAGCGCCGACAGCCCGGCCTGCGCGGGCGTGTACCGCTGGCCGGCCGTTGCCGGGCGCGCGGGCCGGTCCTCATGGTCGGGCCCCGATCCGTCTCCGGGCGCGGACGGCAGGTGCTGGCGAGGGACGAACGCGGCCGGGATCATGTAGCCGGGCAGGCGGTCAAGCAGGTAGCGCCGGAGGCTGATGGCCGGCGGGTGGTACACGGCGGGCCCGCTGGCCGCGCCCCGGCTGGGCGTGTAGTACGCCACCAGCCGGGAGTCGCCCGATCCGCGCGTGCCGGCCACCACTGACACCTGCCCGACGTCCGGATGCCCGGCGAGCACGCTCTCGATCTCCGCGGGCTCGACGCGGAAGCCGCGGACCTTCAACTGGCGGTCCATGCGCCCGGAGACCTCGAGGTTGCCGTCCGCGGCCCAGCGCCCCACGTCCCCGGTGCGGTACATCCGGGCGCCGGGCGCGCCGCCGGCGTCGGGCACGAAGCGCTGCCCGGTGAGCCCGGGGCGGCCGAGGTAGCCTCGGGCGACCCCGGGGCCGCCGATGCAGACCTCGCCCGTCTCCCCGGCGGGCACGGGCCGCAGCCTCTCGTCCATGACCATGATCCGGGCGTCGCCGACCGGCTTGCCCACTGGCACGATCGATTCCTGGCTCGCGGCCGAAAGCCAGGCCCCGACATCGCACAAGGTGGAGGTAATGGTGGTCTCGGTCAGCCCGTAGGCGTTCAGCAGCCGGGCCCAGGGCGCGGCCCGCAGCGCGGCGCGGCAGTCGGCCGGGTCAGCCACCTCGCCGCCGGTGATCATCAGCCGGACGCTGCGCAGCCGCTCGTCGCCGGGCTCGGTGTGCGCGAGGACCTGGTGCCAGTAGGCCGGCGTCAAGTCGATGATGGTGATCCGCTTGCGCCCGATGCCGCGCAGCAGCTCAGAGGGGGCCATGGTGCCCGGGGGCGGCAGCATCAGCGCCGCGCCGCGCGTCAAGGCGACGAGCACCTGCTCCAGCGACGTGTCAAAGGCCGGGGAGGCGACCTGCGCCACCCGGTCGTGCTCGCCAATCTGGTACTCCTGGGCTATCGAGCCGATGACGGACGCCAGGCTGCCGTAGCTGACCGCCACCGCCTTCGGGTCGCCGGTCGATCCCGACGTGTAAATGACGTAGCAGGTGTTGTCCGGGCCCGGGCGGGCAGCGGGCGCTACCGGCCGGCGCCGCTCGAGGTCGGCGGCGAGGTCGCTGAGCCGCAGTAGCCGGGCACCCGCGCCGGGAAACGGGGCCGCCCGGTCGGTGATCACCATCGCCGGTCGCACCTGCGCGCAGACCTGGGCCAGCCGGTCCGGCGGGAGAGAGGGGTCCAGCGCCAGGTACCCGCCGCCCGCCTTCATGATCGCGAGGATCGCGAGGATCATGTCGGCCCCCCGGTCCAGGCAGACGCCGACCAGGGTCTCCGGGGCCACGCCGGCCTCGCTTAGGTAGCCAGCGAGCCTGCTGGCCGACTCCTCCAGCTCTCGGTAGGTAAGCCGGGACCGTCCGGCGATGACGGCGGCCGCGTCGGGACGCCGGGCGGCCTGGGCGGTGAACATCTCATGGACGAACCGGACGCGGTCCTGGCTGGGCGGCCTGCCCGCGCTGACGCTCGCCGGCGTCACGTCTGGCCAGGCGTCGTCGATGGCGGCCAGGGCCTCGCTCGCGGGCACGACCGGGGACGCGCGGCGCCACCCGGATGGAACGTCGGATTCCGCCGGCCAGAGCGCGTGCTGGCCCTCCTCGTTAAGGACGACAACGAAAGCATCTAGTGTCGTCTCCCCTGGCTTGGTTATGGTAGCCACAAATGGTTTCCTATGCAATGTCCGGAAATGAGCGACAGTCACGCTTGTTAATGATTAATTCTTCCCGCGCCACCCGCAGTGACACACTCCCGCCCATCAGGGCGGCGTGCGAAGCGCTCCAGATAGGCAATCTCGCAGGTAGTCGTGGGGGGAGGGATTCGCCCTCAGTTAAGGGCGCAATTCGTGCCGCCGACATAATGGCATCTATGCGTCGTAATGCGGGCAAGACGCGCGAATCGGGTGTGACGAGTGTGGTGCAAGATGGGTAGAGTGCAATTACAGTCCGAGACTATCGGGGATTTTAGGGCGAATCCAGGAGGGATGCCGTGAAATCGAGGCGGTATGTTCTCGTCGGTTATGCCGCCTGGATCACGTTGCTCATCGCGGCCTACTACTGGCTGACACCCGTGCGAATCGAGGCCTGGGGACTGATCAGCGCCAGTGGCGTGATCGCCATCCTGGCGGGCCTCGCGCTCAACCGTCCCGCCCGCAAGGCGCCATGGCTGTGGCTGGCCGCCGGGCTGACCTGCTTCACGGCGGGTCAGCTGAGCTTCCTGATCGCCAAGCAGCTCATGGTGGTGCTCCCCTTCCCGTCCTTCGCTGACGTGCTGTACCTGTCGACCTTCCCGCTGTACGCCGTCGGGCTGGTCACCCTCATCCACTACCGGACCCCGGACCGGGATCGGCGCAGCCTGATCGACGCGCTGACGCTCACCGCCGGGCTCGCCCTGCTGTCATGGACCTTCCTGATCCGGCCGTACGTGCACAACCCGGAGCTTTCCGGGATTCAGAAGATCGTCGCGATCGCCTACCCGCTGGGCGACGTGCTCCTGCTCGCGCTGCTGGCCAGGCTGCTCGCGCCGGGCCGGTCGGGAAACCGGTCGGTTGAGCTCCTGGCGCTGGGCGCCACCGCCTGCCTGGTCTCCGACGTGGCCTTCGGCGCGGTGCAGCTGCACGGCACGTTCCGCGACGGGACCATCGTGGATCTCGGCTGGGCCATCTTCTATTCCGCATGGGGCGCCGCGGCGTTGGATCCGAGCATGGCCAGGCTGACTGACCCGGTGCCCCGGCAGCAGGTGGAGGTCTCGCCGGCCCGGCTGGCGGTGCTGATGCTCGCGTCGCTGATCGCCCCGATCGTGCTGATCACCGCGTTGCCCGGCGGCGCGACGGCGGACGTGAGCGTGATCGCGGTATTCTCGGCGGTCTTGTACCTGCTCGTCCTGGCTCGCCTGTGGGACGCGGCTACCTCGCACCGGCGCGCGCTCAACCGCGAGCGCGTGGTCCGCCGGGCCGGCTTGTCCCTGGTCACCGCGGTCGACGTGACCCAGGTCGGCGTCACCGTGCAGGACGCGGTGGACGCCCTGCTCGGGGAGCACTCACGGGGCGACGCGCTGCTCGGAGTGCGCATCGACGGCAGGCTGCGCACGGTGAGCGCGAGCGCCCACCCGCCGCGCGCTGACCACCCGGACCTGCGGGCCGACAGCTGGCTGCCGCTGGTGACCGAGACCCGCCCGGTCATCACCAACTTGCGGGAGCTGCCCGCGCAGTCCCGGATCAGCCTTCCCAACGCTGACTGGATGCTGCTGTGCCCGCTCATGATCAGGGAAAAGCGCTCCAGCGAGACCCTGATCGGGCTGATCGCGGTGTTCGCCGACCGGCGGGCGCTGGCCGACCTGTCCGACACGCTGGAGATCCTCGCCCACCAGGTGGCCCTGACCGTGCAGAGCATCATGCTCCGCCAGGAGGTGATCCGCCAGCGCAGCGAGACCTACTTCCGTGCTCTAGTCCAGGACGCCTCGGACGCCATCATGATCGTCGCCGACGACGGCACCGTCAGGTACGCGACTCCCTCGACCGCCACCATCTTCGGCGACATCACCGTGGAAGGCGAGCACCTATGGGACCTGGTCGCCAAGGGCCAGCGCGACGAGCTCACCCGAATCTTCATGGAACTGCGGGAAGGCGCGAGGTTCGGGCCCCGCTTCGTGGACCAGCGGATCACCCGCCACGACGGCCGGAGCGTGCACATCCAGGCCCGCTGCAGCGACCTGCGTTACGAGCCGACCGTCGATGGCCTGGTCTTCACGCTGCGAGACGTGACCGAGCAGCACAAGCTCGAGGGACAGTTGCGGCACCGGGCCTTCCACGACGCGCTGACCGGGCTGCCCAACCGGGTGCTGTTCCAGGACCGGATAGCCCAGCAGCTGGCGGCGGCCAAGCGGACCGGGATGGTGGTCGGCGTG
>JAICUO010000380.1 GCA_025935815.1 Streptosporangiaceae bacterium | reverse complement strand
GTGAGCGGCGCGCGCCGGTCGAGCGCCCGCGCGGCGGTGAGGATCTCGATCGCCAGCACCCTCTGCAGACCGTCGACCGACTTGCGCAGCTTGCGGGCGGCGGACCAACCCATCGAGACATGGTCCTCCTGCATCGCGCTGCTCGGGATCGAGTCGACGCTGGCGGGTACGGCGAGACGCTTGAGCTCGGACACGATCGCCGCCTGCGTGTACTGGGCGATCATGTGCCCGGAGTCCACGCCGGGGTCGCCGGCCAGGAACGCAGGCAGCCCGTGGCTGCGCGCCCGGTCCAGGAACCGGTCCGTGCGCCGCTCCGACACCGACGCCACGTCGGCCACCGCGATCGCCAGGAAGTCCAGCACGTACCCGACCGGGGCGCCGTGGAAGTTGCCGTTGCTGACCACCCGCCCGTCGGCGGTGACCACGGGGTTGTCGATCGCCGCGGCCAGCTCCCGCCCGGCGACCGCCGCCGCGTGCGCGACGGTGTCGCGGGCGGCCCCGTGGACCTGCGGGGAGCAGCGCAGTGAGTACGCGTCCTGCACCCGCGTGTCCTGCGGGCCCCGGTGGCTGGCCACCAGCGGGGAGGCGGCCAGCAGCGCCCGCAGGTTGGCCGCGCTGTCGGCCTGCCCCGGGTGCGGGCGCAGCGCCTGCAGGTCGGCGGCGAACGGCGCGTCCGTGCCCAGCAGCGCCTCCACGCTCATCGCGGCCGCGATGTCCGCGCACGCCAGCAGCCGCCGCAGGTCATCGAGCGCCAGCACCAGCATGCCGAGCATCCCGTCGGTGCCGTTGATGAGCGCCAGCCCCTCTTTCTCGGCCAGCACCACCGGCTCGATCCCGGCCGCGCGCAGCGCCTGGCCCGCGGGCGCCAGCGTCCCCGAGGAGTCCAGCACGGCGCCCTCGCCCATCGCCGCCAGCGCGCAGTGCGCCAGCGGCGCCAGGTCGCCCGAGCACCCCAGCGACCCGTACTCGTGCACCGCCGGGGTGAGCCCCGCGCTCAGCATCGCCGCGTACGCCCGCGCCGTCGCCAGCCGCACCCCGGTCCGCCCGGTGGCCAGCGTGGACAGCCGCAGCAGCATCATCGCCCGGACGACCTCGGCCTCCACCAGCGGCCCGGAGCCCGCGGCGTGCGAGCGGACCAGCGACCGCTGCAACTGCGCGCGCAGCTCCGGCGCGATGTGCCGGGTGGCCAGCGCCCCGAACCCCGTCGAGACCCCGTAGTGCGGCGCCGTGTCCCCGGCCAGCGCGTCGATCACCGACCGGCTGGCCTCGATCGCCGCCCGCGCCTCGGGTGACAGCGTGACCGCCGCGCCGCCGCGGGCGACCGCGATGACCTCCTCCGCCGACAGCGGCCCGGTGCTCACCGTGACTGGGTCCATCTCTCACGCCTCCCCGTGGTTCATCGCGATCAGCCGGTCCAGCACCGCGCCGCCGCTCACTCGCAGCCCGTCGTGCTCCCACTCGCTGGTCACCCAGGCGCGCAGGCCGCCGATCGCGGCGGCGGTCGGCTCCGACAGGGCGCGCGGCACGTACATGTCGTCGTAGTACACCGCCGCCGCGGCCGGGACGCCGCCCGCGGCCAGCCGCACCGGGTCATACAGCGGCGGCCACCGCGGCCGCTCGGCGAGGGCGTCGGCGGCCTCGCGCAGCCGCGCCAGCGCCGGGTCCTCGGCCACCATCCACGGGTAGACCATCTCGCCGGTGAACATCAGCGGGGCGTCCCCGTCGAGCGCCGCGTCGGGGTCGAAGGCGGGGAACTGCGCCCGCACCCGCTGCGCCGCCCACCGGGTCGCCTCCCCTTGCGCGTAGCAGGCCTCGTGCAGCACCGCGTACAGCGGCGCCCCGGAAAACGACAGCAGCTCCCACGCGCCCCGCAAGAAGCCCTCCGTCAGCTCCCCGTCCCCGTCGAGGGCGTCCTCCAGCAGGTAGTGCAGCTCATGGCTGCCGTCCCCGGTGCCGAGCGCGTGGCCGAGCGCCTGGAAGGCCCGCACGGTCAGCGGCCGCCCGTCCGGCAGCCGCGCGTCCCCGCTCGCGATCACCCGCGCGACGTCCCGCGCCCGCTCCACGTCCATCGGGTACCGGTCGTAGTGCGCCGCCACCTTCCGCGCCACGATCGGGTAGGTGTGCCGGTACACGTCCTCGGCGCCGGCGGCCAGGCCGGGCAGCCCGCCGGTGATCATCGCCTCCCGCACGCCGTGCGGCGCGAACGACAGGTAGGTCACCGCGCAGAACCCGCCGAAGCTCTGCCCCAGCACCGCCCACGGCTCGTCCCCGCACAGCTCCCGGCGGACCAGCTCGGCGTCCAGCACGATCGCGTCTGCCCGGAAGCAGGCCAGGTACTCCGCGATCGCCGCCGGGTCGCGACGGCCGCGCCGCGCCAGCGAGGCGGCGCTCACCGGCGTGGACCGGCCGGTGCCGCGCTGGTCCAGCAGCAGCACCCGGAAGCCGCGCAGCGCCCGGTCCAGCCAGGCCTGCCGGGCGACCATCCGGCCCGCCGCGAACCCCGGCCCGCCCTGCAGGAACACCAGCCACGGCTGCTCCTTGCCCTCGCTGGCCGCGGCCGTGACCTCGCGGGCGAAGACCTCGATCCGCTCTCCGTCCGGCCGGGAGCGATCCAGCGGGACGCTGAAGAAGTGCCCGGTGACGACTGTGCCAGGGTGACGGTAGGTACTCACGGGGATATTGTCCCTGCTTCCCGGGGGGATGAAAGCCAATCCCCCCAGGCCCCCCTCAGCGGACACCGGGGTCACGCGGCGGCGGTCACCGAGATCTGCGAGGCACCGCTGGTGGCGTCGACGTCGACCCGGCTGGGGGCGCCCGACCACCCGGGCTGCGCCAGCACGGTCCCGCCCGCGATCCCGGTGTAGGAATGGCCGCCGAGCAGCACCTGCCCCGCGCCCGCGCCGGCGGTCACCCGGGCCGGCACGCCGCCGGGCACCGCGATGCTCAGCTGGCTGGCGCCGCCGTCCAGCCGCACCCGGGTCGTCCCGTCCGGCCGCGGCAGCGTCACCCGCACCTGCGACGAGCCCTGCCCGAAGTCCAGCCCGGCCACGTGCCCGCCAGTCAGGTCCACGGTCGTCTGGGTGGTCCCGCCGCCGAAGTCCAGCTGCCACGTCACGCCCGCGCTCAGCGTCACGCTCAGCTGCGCGCCCCCAGCCGGCCCGGTGCCTCCCTCAGCGCCGACGGGGTCCAGGGAAAGCCCGATCACCCCTACGGAACGGCCGTCGCCGCCTGCCCGGTTCACTTCCGCCACCGGGCGGGCGCCATAGCCAGGCGCCGTGGCCGCCGCCAGCAGGTCGCCGCTTTCAAGGCGCGCCACCCGCACCGACACCGACGGCGCCCCGCTGAGCACCACCAGCGTCACCACCCCGTGGTCACCCGCGCCGGGCAGGGCGCGCGCCGCCACCGTCGTCACGTGATCGGCGGGAACCCCCGGGTATGGCGCCTGGCCCGGGCCGTTTCCGCCCCGCCCGTCGCCGTTGTTCGCGTCAGGGCCACCCGCCGCCGCGGAAGAGCCAGTGCCGGCGGGAGAAGCGGTGCTCGCGGGAGAAGCGCCGGCCAGGGGAGTCCCGGGCCGCGAGGGCCCGGCGGGGGACGGCGAGCCGGACCCGGTGGCCAGGACCGCGCCGCCCGCCACGATGACCAGCGCCGCGGCCCCGGCCACGACCAGGGCCGGGCGCCTGGGCAGTCGCCATGTCACGCGTCTCACGATAAGGGCAGCTACCCGCCCGCAGCACCGCGAATCACCGCATCCCCGCGATCTCGCCGGCGCGGCAGTCGCGGGGAGGCGGGGGCTGGTGAGGGGGCCGGCGTGTCGCGCCCGGGATATCTTGCTGTTATGGACGGGGGGAGTAGTGTCGGCCCCATGCCAGCAGTCGGCGCGAGCGCGCCCTTGCCTCCCGCGCAGCCGCTTCGGGCGGATGCCCGCGAGGCCATCTCCGGGTTCATCGGCCACCTCGCCGCCCAGGGGATGGCCGCCAGCACCCTGCGGACCCGCAAGCACTTCCTCGAGGAGTACCTGCGCCACGCCCGCTCCCACCGCGACGACGACGGCGCCCCGGCGGAACGCCGCGCCCCGCTCACCGCGGCGGAACTGCTGGACCCCGCCCGGTCGGGCGCCTGGCTCGCCGACGCCGCCGCCGGCAAGACCCGCACCCGCAACACCATCCGCGGCCCGCAGGCCGCCGCCTACCCGAACTCGATGCGCGTGCGCGCGGACACCTTCAACGCGTTCGCCGCCTGGCTCGGCCAGCCGCACCGCGTCGACGGCCAGGCTCCCGCGCCCGGCTACAGCCTCGGCCCCGCCGACGCCGAGAAGCTCCTGCACGACCTGGCCGTCCGCCGGCCGGTCACCGCCAGCGCCGTCACCGCGCTGCGCACCGCCGCCGTCGCCGCGCTGGTCGCCAGCACCGGCGAGGGCGTCCCCGACCTGGCCGGCCTCCAGGTCAGCGCCCTGCGCCTGGACGCCTCCCCGCCCGTCGCGGAAGTCGGCGGGCAGGCCCACCCGCTCAGCGCCGACACCGTCCACATCCTCGCCCGGTGGCTCGCCGCCCGCGCCGCCATCATCGCCGACCTCGAAGGCAGCGACCCCGGCCACCTGTGGATCCCGGTCAAGCCCGGACGCCCGCGCGGTGGCCGCGACCCGGTCAAGCCCGGCATCGAGCCCGCCGCCGTGCGCACCCTCCACCACTCCCACCGCGCCCTGGTCAGCCAGCTCCTCGGCACCCCGCTGCGGCCCGGCACGCTGCGCGCGATGGCCGACAGCGTCCCTGACAGCAGTGTCGTCCTTGACAGCAGTGTCGTTGACAGCCCTGCCATGGATGACGGGGCCGGTCAGGCGTAGTCGCCCGCGCCCGGGCTTCTCCGTGAACCGGGGAACCCGGCCCGCTGCCCGCTTATGCCCGATAACTCCCATTCTCGCAGGCCAGAAGGCATCTTCTTGCCGCCCGCGCGGACATGGCCCGGCATCTGCGGGTATATCCAGGCAAGGGAGAACGCCACGGGGCAGCGTCTGCGGGGGGAACTATGTCTGGTCATCTCCTTAGGCAAGCACGCCATGATCGCGAGCCGTGGGGCCCGTGGCTCTTCGGCCGGTGGGCCTGGAGCGGGGCCCGCGCCCCGTTCACCAAGGCGAGCCGCTGGTGGCGATGGCTGCGGATCTGGCGCGGCGGCGTCAACCGCACCTGGTGGTGGCACGACCGGCTGTGGCTGCGGCTCCTGAAGTACTTCACCCTCCTCATGGCCCTCCTCTTCCTGGCCTGGCTGGCGCGCGCGGTGTACGTGGTCGTCAACCCCGAGGAGAGCGCCCGGGGATGGCCGTGGGGATTCAACCCCGATCGCTGGTGCGCCGACCGGAACGTGGAGTGCGACGCGCTCACGGGATGGGCCACCTCGTTGCTGTCCATCGCTTTGGCCTCGGCCGTGTTCCTGATCCTGCGGCTGAGCCGGACCCGGCGGACCTACCTGCGCGATGCCCGCCGGCGGGCCCGCGACCTGGTGCCGACGGCGGGCACCATCATCGGCAAGGTGGTCGGCCGGGACCAGCTGTGCCGGGTGGTGATGGAGGACCTGCGAGTCCCGGGCACCCGCCGCCCGCACGTGCTGGTCGGCAGCGTCGGCACCGGCAAGACGGCGGTCGTGGTCCGGCTGACCGAGCTGCTGGCCCGGCGCCACGCGGTCCCGGTGCCGGTCCGGCTGCGGGGGGCCAGCGAGCTGGACTTCACCGAGCTGGCCAAGAGGCAGTTCCTGCGGGAGATCGACGACCAGATGAGCTCCGGCGACGAGGGCGAGAAGACCTGGCGCCGGCTCTTGCGGGATGACCGGGTCGTCGTGCTCGCCGACGGCCTGGAGGAGGCGCTGTGCGACGGGGAGGACGGAGCGCGGCCCTGGGACCGTGACACCCAGATCCGCAACGCCATCCGGGAGGCCCGCGAACGGGGGCTGCCGCTGTTCATCGCCTCCCGGCCGCACGCGCCGCTGCGCGGGATGGACGCCACCATCCATGAGCTGGAGCCGCTCAGCGAGGACGACGCCCTCAGCTACGTCTCCCATGACGCCGCCAGCAGGGACGACTGGCGGCTGGGCTGGATCGTGGACATGGCCGGGGTGGCCGAGGCGCCGCTGTACCTGCAGATCACCCGCGAGCTGAACCACCTGGACATGCTCGATGACATCGTGGGCGACGAGGACCAGGTGCTGCCCAACGGCACCCACGACCAGCCGTCCTTGCGGCGGCGCCTGCTCGTCGCCTGGGAGGGCGCGCTGACCCGCGGCAGGCTGCACCCCGAGGTGCCGCTGTCGCGGCAAGCGCGCGAGGTCGCGCTCGACTGGATCTCGGCGCTGGCGTGCATCGGCCTGCGCGACGACAGCATCGAAGTGGGCCTGGATGAGCCCCTCGGCGAGGCCATCGAGTCGCAGCTGGCCGACCGGGCCCTGGAGGCCATCAAGGACGCGCCCGGCCGGCGCAAGCTGCGCGGCATGGACAAGCGGCTCGCCGCCGCGTGGGGCGTCCAGCTCGGGCTGCTCGAGCTGCGGGCTGACCGGGTCCGCTTCGAGCACAGCGTGATCGAGGCCTACCTGGGATCGCGGCTGATGGACGGGTTCCTCACCGATGAGTACTGGAACCAGGCCCTGGGCGGCGACGGTGCTGTCGGCCAGCATGGTGACGCGGGGAAAGACGGTGCCACAGGGAAGGGCAGCACCGCGGGGAAGGGCAGTGCCGCAGGGAAGGACAGTGCCGCGGGGAAAGGCAGTGGGCGCCCCCGGCCGGGCCGGGACTTCCTCATCTCCCTCGTCCTGCACTCACGCCGCCCGCCCGGCCAGCCAGCGGCCGCGCGGCTGTCCCCCTCCGGCGAGCCGGCGCCGCAGGCCAGCGTGCAGGAGGTCTGCCATCGGCTCCTGACCGCCGCTGACCTGCACCGCAACGACAACAAGGCCCTGGACATCTACGCGGCCGTCCTGGAGGTCGCCAGCGCGCCCGGCCAGCCGCCCGGCGCGGGCGAGGACGCCGCCCGGGCGTGCACGTCGCTGGCCGAGATCGGCGGGAAGCTCAAGGCCAGCTGGGCCGGCATCCGCTCCGATGACCTGCAGACGCTCGAGGAGGCCAAGATCAGGCTGGTGCGCCGGTTCGGCCGGGCCCTGCGCACCTGGAGCGAATCCGGCCGCGACCACGCCGCCGGCCCGCCCGGCGGGCTCGGGTACGCGCAGCTGTACGAGATCTGCTGCGAGGAGGACTCCTACCGAGTGCGCCTGGCCGGGGCCCAGGAGATCGGGGACGGCGGCTGCGCCGCCTACCACGAGCTGCGCGGGCACCTGGCCGCGCCCGGCGGCGACGGCCAGGTGCCCGAGGCCGAGCCTGACTCGGGGTGGCGGGCCCGGCAGGTCAGCGCGTGGGTCATGCCCATCCTCATCACCTCGCTGAGCCCTGACTGCGCCCACGAGAGCCACCAGGGCGACCCCCTGGGGGAGTCCAGCCCGCTGCAGCGGTGGCTGGACCGCGTGGGCCCCGCCGACCGGGACCGCGAGCCGGGCGACGGCTGGCTGCCCATCCCCGAGGAGATCGCGCTCGCCCAGGGCTTCAAGTACGCGGCCAACCGGCGGCATGGCCTGCTC
>JAICUO010000163.1 GCA_025935815.1 Streptosporangiaceae bacterium | reverse complement strand
GTTATGCCGCATATCGCGGCATAACCGACGGCACTCGCCGCGAGGTAGGAGCCCACCGGCCGGGATGAACACGACAAAACGTGCAAAAGTCCCACCTCGGCTGTATCTTCAGCTCGCGAGGACGGTAGCGGCCAGCGCGATCCGGTGGTCCTTGGTCCACGGCGGCCCCAGCGCCGCCCGCGGCCCGAGCAGCACCACACCGGCCCGGTCCCCGAGGATCCTGGCCGCCCGCGCCTCGACGTCCCCGGCGCTGAAGAGGTGGACCCGCCAGCCGCGGGCGTGCGCGCACTCCGCGAGCACCTGGCAGTACATGACCGAGTCGGCCCGGGCGTCATACGGCGGCCGGCGCAGCACCGCGATGTCGTCCGGGAAGTCCAGCGGCCACGCGCGCAGCGAGACCGAGGCGACCGGCCCGGGCAGCGCGGCGGCGAGCTGGTCCAGCGACGCCGACGCCGCTCGCAGCGCCGACGCCCGGACGTTAGCCACCATCGTCGCCGCGGCGGCGTCCCCGAGCGCCCTGGCCTCGTGCTCGACCGGCGCCGCCGGCATTCCGGGCTCGATCAGGTCTATCCGCCGGCGGTCCACCACCACGTGGCCGGCCGACGCGGTGACGGCCACGGCCCAGCCCAGGTGATGGGCGATCCCCACGCGCACGCCGTCAAGTATCCCGCGGGCCGGCAAGTCGCGCAGCAGCCGCGCGTAGCGGGCCTGCCTTCCCTCGGTTTCCAGGCGGTAGCTGTCCAGGAACTCGTGGCGGGAGGCACCCCGGGGGACGTCGCGGAACGGGATGCCGCGGTCGAGGGCCTGCTCGCGCGGCATGCCGAGGACCCGCTCGCTGATCACGTTGCGCGCCATCTCGGTGGTGCCGCCGCCGATCGCGGCGACCTGCCGCATCAAGAAGGAGTCACCGGCCCCGGCGGCCGCCCCGTCGCCGGCCGACCAGGCCGCCGCCAGGTCCCCGGCGATCTCGTACCTGATCGCCGTGATGCGCAGGCTCCGGGTCACCGCGAACACCCGGGCGAGCGGGTCTGCTACGAGGACGCGCTGCGGGCGCTGCCGGGCGAGGGCCGGTCGAGGGCGTGATGGACGACGTCACCGCGCGCCTGGCCCGCCGCGTCCAGAACGTGCCCCCGGAGGCCCTCGCCCGCCGGGACTAGCGGCTGCCATGCGGCGGGCCCCGCCGGCATGGCAGCGCGCGCGGCTACTGGGCCCGGCAGGGGTTCCTCAGGTCCCCGCTGTTGAAGTTATTGAACTGCGTGGTCGTGGTGAATCCGGCCTCCGGGTAGAGGGTGGCCAGCAACGACCCGAACTCGGCGGTGGAACTGCCGCCGAAGTCGTTCACCGTTCCCGGGATGAACCGGCCGCCCTCCTGCCAGGTGCATTCCCCGTGGCGGAACGTAGTGGAGAAGAACGGGTAGAACCGCGCGCCGGACGGCGGGTTGACGCAATTGGCGCCGGTGCTCCGGTCGCAGAACGGCGGGTTAGCCGCGTTGCCGGCCGCCTCGATGTCTGGCAGGTCGGTCTCGAAGGCGATGGTGGAGTAATTCCGCCCGTGGGTCAGCGGGCTGGTGAACAGCACCGGCGTGGGATGCAGGAGCCGGTCCAGGAACGGGTTCGGGTTCGTGCCGGGCCAGTCGTTTCTGTAGGACTGCCCGTCGAAGTCCGCGTCCGCGCTGACGCAGCCGTCGATCCGCACCAGGGTCGAGTCGGCGCCCGGGAGGCAGCCGGTGTCGTCGGCGTCCAGGCTCGCGTCCTGGGACCCCGGCGAGGTGCAATTGCCGCCCGCGTCGATCGCCAGGCAGTTCTCGAAGTGGCCGATCTCATCGGACATGGCCACGTTGTAAGTGTGGGCGCCCCAGGTGGTTCCCCGCGGGTTCGCCGTCGAGTACTCGGGGTGGAACGCGTAGGGCGCTGCCTGGCAGGTGCTGGAGTTCGGGGTGTACAGGACGTGGCTGAACCCGTTGGCGATCGAGGCGGTCATCGAGCCGTGCTGGCCCGTGCTCAGGTCGGTCATGTCCACCCGGAACCCGGCCGGGGTGTCGTGCATGTGGACCTGGATCCGGTCGCCGGGATTCATGAGCAGGTCCTTATGCACGTCCGGGTTCACCGCGCTGAGGTCCGGGTTATCGAAGGTCCCGGTGAACAGCGGGTTGGCGGGCGCCTGGGAAACCCCGTTCCTGGTGACGTAGGCCCAGTTGATGGGCTCGACCCCGCCGAGGAGGAAGTTGTCGCAGGCACGGGTGTTATCGACGCCGGTATTCTGGTTCGACACCAGGCTGTCGATGGTCATCGCCGCGCAATACTGGGTCTTGGTGCAGCCGAATCCCTCGAACTGGGGAACGTAGCCCGGGCTGTAGAACTGAAGCTCCATGAAGGCGTTGCCGGGGTGCTTCCCGATGTAGTCCGGCGCGTTCGGGTTGCTGCCGACGAGGTTATTGCGGTCGGAGTCCGGCGCGCACCGCGCGGTGAACTCGGGCGCGGACTGAGTGTCGCACAGCGTGAGCCCGAGCCAGAATGTCGGCCGCAGCTGGAAGTTCCACGTGCTGCCGCGGGCGCCCGACGCGGTCGGCTGGATCTTCGGGTCCCTCGGCAGCGTCACGACGTAGGTCATGTCATTGCCCGAGCCGGGGGCGCCCGACTTGAACAGCAGGGAAGGCTCATCGTGGCCGACGTACTTATCGCCGTTGCTAACGCCGACATCGGCGCAGGTCGACTTGACGCTCTGGCAGATGGGCTCGTGAATGGACGTCGCGCTGTTCCCGGCGGCCGTGGCCGCTGCACTGGCATGGCCGGCGGCGCTCGCGGGAAGCGCGGTGGCCGCCAGCAGGGGGAGGCTCAGCAGGCTGAGAGTCGCCAATACGGATCGCTTCAATCTGTGGTCCTTTCGCCCGTCGGGTAGCCTGCGATGGCAGGCTCGCCGAGGCTGAGAGCTAGGCTGGACGACGTGAACATACAACCGCGCTGAATTGCGGAAAACCCCAAAAATTGATCATATTTACCGGTGCTTAGTATCATCTGAATCGCGGCTAAGGCGACTCTGCCTCTTTTCTTAAAATGCCGCGTGATTGATTTGGCTTCCGCCCCGCCGGCGAGGCCACGAGCAGCCAACGGGAGGCCCGAGAAAAGGCTTCGCGTGTCATTTCCGGGACTATGGGATGATGCCGCTTACCTCCGGTGTCACGTCTTCACCGGCTGCCCGGTGCGCCCCGGTAGCCGCTCCAGGTCACGCCTCCGGGCGGGGACTGTGGCACCGGAAATCTCACGATCATGGAAATGCACCCGAACCGGAGCCGACGGGCGGACCGACGCTACGCTCGCCGGCCGGTGCACTAGCCTCGATGACGTGCTGGTTACCGCTCCTGAGTCCGTGCTGCTGCTGATCGACCTGCAGGCGAAGCTGGTGCCCGCCTTGACGGACGGCGAGGCCGTCGTCGCCCGGGCGGTCCGGCTCGCCGAGGCGGCCCGGCTGCTGGACGTGCCGATCCGCGCGACCGAGCAGTACCCGGCGGGCCTCGGGCCGACGGTGCCGGAACTGGCCGCGTACCCCTCGGCGACGCTCGCCAAGCGGGGCTTCTCGGCCGTGCCGGACCCGGGCTTTGCCGGACTGCTCCCCGACGCCGCCCGCCAAGTCGTGATCGCCGGCTGCGAGGCGCACGTGTGCGTGCAGCAGACGGCGGCTGACCTGCTGGCCGCCGGACGCGAGGTGTTCCTCGTCGCCGATGCGCTGGGGTCCCGGTTCGCCGAGGACAAGCTCGCCGCGCTGGAGCGCGCGCGCCAGCACGGCGCGCAGGTCGTGACGTCGGAGATGGTGCTCTTCGAGTGGCTAGGCGACTCGCGGCACCCGCGTTTCCGCGACGTGCAGAAGCTGCTGAAGTAGGACGGGACAGGACAGGAGAGGCATGCGGCGCTGCGAGAGGCCCCTGCTGCGGGATGCCCGGCGGACCCGGGCCTGGCCCGTGCTAGCTGGGTGCGTGATCGTCATCGCCGCGCCTGCGGCGGACTAGTCAGTAGGCGTCAGGCTCGTCTTCCAGCGCGGCGGCCATCGCGTCGGCCTCGCGGAGCATCATGGCCAGGTTGTTGCGCGGGTCCTCAAGGGCGAACTGGACCTTGCCCGACTTCGGGTCGTACAGGAAACCCCGGACCTCGCCCGCATTCGGCTGGGCGATGCCGGCGTAATTCCCGTCACTAGGGTGCAGGGTTAGCTCGACGGTAAACGGCGGCTGGCCCGGGGGCTGCAACCGGACGACGAAGAGCTTCGCGTGCGGCGCCGGCCGCTGCGGATGCAGGATCCGGCGCTCCAAGACCGTCCCGTCCAGCAAAACCCATTGATGGTGACCGAAATGAAAGTGGCCATGCTTTTCGCCGCGCTCCTCATGATGCCGCATCCGGGAAGGCTAGCACCGGGCCAGCGCCGGCAGTTGAGCGAGACGAGCGAGCGAGGCACCAGGCCACCGTTGTTCCAAAAGGAACGACGACGGTAGTGAAGGACGAAGGCACGGCCGCCTTCCCGTTCGACGAGCATGCCGGAGAGCCGTTTCCGGACTCACGCCTCCAGCCAGTGGCCGGAGGCCTCGTCACTACCCGCCGCGGGAGACAGGCGCCGGGCAGCGGCACGGACTGCGTGACCAGGGACGAATAGCGACCTTCCGTTACGCCTTTACCATGAGCGGCGCGCCGGATCACTAGTTGCGATATAACCCGGTTCGTGACTGATGAGCACCTGCCGCCCGCGCGGGCGTGGGCCCGGCTTGAGGCCGGCAACCGGCACTGGGCCTCCGGGCGGCTGGAGCATCCCGACGAGGGCGTGGCCCGCCGCGCGGCGGTGGCGGCCCGGCAAGACCCGTTCGCCACCATCGTGTCGTGCATCGACTCCCGGCTGCCCCCGGAGACCGTCTTCGACCAGGGCATCGGCGACCTGTTCGCGGTCCGCACCGGCGCGCAGACCATCGACAGCCTGGTGACCGCGTCGATCGAGTACGGCCCGCTGGAGAATGGCACCCCGCTCATCGTGGTCATGGGCCACCAGCGCTGCGGCGCGGTCACCGCCGCCGTGCGCTCCATCTGGTCCGGCGCGCACCTCCCCGGCCACCTGGACGCGATCGTCGCGCGGCTGCGCCCCGCCTACCACCAGGCCACCGGCACCACCCCGGCGACGGAGGCCGCCGCCGTGCCATCTGACGAGGCGAGCGCGGCGGCCCTCATCGACCAGGTGATCCGTGCCCAGATCCTGCGCGTAGCCTCCTCGCTCGCGCACGACGGCCCGCTGGCCGCCCTGGTCGAGGCCGGCGCCCTCGGCATCGTCGGTGCCTACTACAACCTCGACGCCGGCACCGTCACCAAGCTCCACGCCGTCGGCCTGTAACCACCAAGCCGGGCCGCCCGGATCCTCGCCCGTACGGCAACGAGCCCGGCGGATACCCGCGCGGGATCCGCCGGGCCGGCGCGGCCGCTGGCGAGGCCCCGAGCAAGGCCATCTCGCCGGCCCGGCCGACGGACGCGCTCTCCCCTTTCACCATATGCCGCACACAGCGGTATGCCCGCACGGCGTGATCCTGACAGAAGGGCCGAAATGCAGTTGCGTCACACGCCGCCATCGTAACGAATAATCGGCAATTCATCACGCAGCAGCCCATGTCATCCTCACCCGGAATTCAGCTAATGTCATCACGAGCGAGCTAAAATCCGCGCGGAATGAGCCGACGGCGGTAATAGCGCATATTGTCGCCATAATGGCACGGGGAAAGGCGTCGCGTCCTGGGCGCAGATGGTGCCGGCTGGCGGCAGGGCGCCGGTCGTGAAGTAGCCGACCTCGTAACTGATGGCGCAGGCACTCGGGTTGGCGAGCTCGGCGTGCCCGAACCCGTCGATAGTCAGTAGCCGCGCGCGGGCGAGGTCCCGGGTCATCGCGATCGCGTCCTGGCGGGTGGTGAGCGGGTCGCCGGTGAGGCTCATCACCAAGATGGTGCTGGCGGTGGCCGTTCCACGGGCCGCTGCTGATCCGCGCGCCCAAGGGGTGCAGGTAATCCAGTGGCACCCGCGCGGTCGCGCACTCGAAGCCACCGTCACACGCGCGGCCAGCCGCCGCGTTCGCGCGGGGGGCTGCCCCCGGCCTGCGGCCGGGTCCGGGAGTCGCTAGGGCACGACGACCAGCTTCCCGGCGACCTGATTGTCCTCCATGTACCGGTGGGCGGCGACGATGTCGTCCAGGCCAAGGACCCGGTCTACGTTGGGCCGGTAGACGCCGGCCTCGACCTGGCGGATGACCCGCCGCAGCGCGGTCGCGCCCGCGCTGCCCTTGAGGTCGTCGCTGTGGAAGGCCGTGAGCTTGGTCCCGGACGGGATCACCGCGATCGGCTCGAAGCCCGGGATCACCCACCCGCCGAGCGAGCCCGCCACGCACACCGTCCCGCCCCGGCGGGCCAGGCGCAGCGACTCCGCCGCCGTGCTCGCCCCGACGAGGTCCAGGACATAGTCCGGGCCCTCGGGCCAGATCGCGTGCACGCTGGCCGCGAGCGACCGGCCGTCATCGACGAGCGCGTGGTCGGCGCCCGCCGCGCTCAGCGCCCCGCTCTTGCCTTCCCGCCGGGTTGTGGCCGCGATCGTGACGCCATAGCCGGACGCGATCGACGCTGCCGCCATCCCCACCGACGAGGTCCCGCCCCGGATCAGCAACCGCCCAGGGCCGCCCGGCGCGACCCCCAGCGCGTCCAGCGAGCCCTGCGCCGTCAGGTACGTCTCCGGCAGTGCGGCCAGGACCTCCCAGGGCAAGGTGGTGGTGACCGGCATCAGCAGCTCGTTCGGCAGCAGCGCGTACTGCGCGTAGCCGCCGTCGAACGCCCGGCCCATCTCGCCCATCACCGCCGCGACGGTCGTCCCCTCCGGCAACCCGGGATCGGTGGAGCGCGCCACGATTCCCACGCACTCGATCCCGAGCACGCGCGGGAACCGCACGCTCGGGGAATGCCCCTGGCGGGTCCTCAGCTCCGACCGGTTCAGGCCCGCGGCCTTCACCCGGACCAGGCTCCAGCCCTCCCGGACCGCCGGCACCGGCAGCTCGCGGATCTCCAGCACCTCCGGGCCGCCGGGCCGGACACAGACGGCCGCTCGCATTGTCGCATTCGGCTGAGTCGCATTCGGCTGAGTCGCATTCGGCTGACCTGAGTGAGGATCGCGCATGCCTCCACTGTCGCCAGCGGGCGGTGCGGCCGGCCACCGGTAGGATGCCAAGTTATGCTCGCCGGCCGCCAACTTCCCCGGCCCGGCCAGACGTCATACCTGTGGCCGTCGGGCGGGGTGCACCGGTGGCCGCCGGGGGGAACCAGCGCCGCGCATTCCCATTCTCGCGGGCACCTGGTGTACGCGGCCCATGGCGTCCTGTCCGTGCACACCGAACGGGGCACGTCGATCGTTCCCGCCAACCGGGTCGCCTGGACCCCCGCCGGGTTCACGCACTACCACCGCGCGCACAGCCGCGCCGACATGCGGATCCTCTTCCTGCCGGCCTCCCTGGCCCGGCTCGCGCCCGGCCATCCCGCCGTGTTCATGGTCTCGGACCTGGTCCGCGAGATCCTGCTCACCCTCACCGGCCCGCGCAACTACGACCCCGCCGCCGGCGCCTACGACCGCACCGCCCGCGCCCGCCTTCGCCGGGTCCTGGTCGATGAGCTCCAGGAGGCCCGCGAGCAGCCGCTGCAGCTGCCAGAACCGCGCGATGACCGGCTGCGGGCGGTTGCCCGGATCCTGTACGAGCAGCCCGCGAACGCCACCTCACTGGCCGGGCTCGGGCAGGCGACCGGGGCCAGCGCGCGCACCCTCAGCCGGCTGTTCCACGACGAGCTCGGCATGACCTTCCATCAATGGCGCACGCAACTACGCGTCTACCACGCGCTGGTCCTCCTCGCCGACGGCCACGACGCGACCCGCGTCGCCCACGCCTGCGGATGGGCGAACCCCAGCGGCTTCATCACGGCCTTCACCAGCATTGTCGGCACCACTCCGGGCCGTTACCGGGCGGGCCAGTGGCCCCGGGGCACGCCCGGCGCCCCGGGGCCACCGGCCCGCCGCCTGACCCGGCGCTAGTGCCCGGCGGCCTCCCCGGCGGCGAGACGAGCGTTGATGGTGACCGCGGAGGCGATGGCCGCCAGCGCCGCCAGGCCCAGGGCGCCGCCGCACTGGACGCTGGTGCTGAGCAGCCCGGCGGCGATGCCTGACTCGCGCGGCTCGACGCCTCGCATGCCGGTCGCCGTGCAGCCGACGAACGTCAGGCCGGTACCGTGCCGACGGCGAGCATCGCCCGGGGCCAGCACCGCCCAGTAGCTGGCGGCGGCGCCGGGCACGTCGAGGCGGCCGCGATCGGCCGCGCCGGGGCGCAGCACCCCGAGGAACGACCCGGCCAGCACCAGCAGCGCGATGGGGGCGTTGATGAACAGCACCCATCGCCAGCTCGCGTACTCGGTCAGCGTCCCGCCCACGAGCAGGCCCACGACCGAGCCGAGGCCGCCCATCGCGCCGTAGACGCCAAGCGCCCTCGTCCGCGCCGGGCCCGCCGGGAACGTGGTGGCTGGCGCCCGAACAGGTCGCCGGCCCGGCCGCCGGCGCTCCTGCGCTACATTGAGCACTACCGCGCCGACACCAAGGAGCAGCTGGCGTCGTCGCTAGCGGCCAGGCTCGCCCTGCACGTGCTGGCCGAACTGGCCATCACCGCGTTCAGCATGGCCGGCCGGGCCTGGGTCCGCGCCAACGGGGCCGGGGGCCGCGCCGCCCTCTTGGACGGCCTGGCCAGCGCGGTCAAGGCCGTCCCGGCGAGCCTGGACCTGGCGGCAGACTGAACGCGCAGTTCTGGCCGTACTAGCAGGGATGAGTCAATGGTTGAGGTTCAGATACCCGGATCTAAGTCGCTCACCGCGCGAGCGCTCTTCTTGAGCGCGTGCGCGGACGGGGACTCGCGCCTGCGGCACCCCCTGCTATCCGATGACACCGAGGCGTTCGCTGAAGGCCTGCGCACCTTGGGTTATCGAGTGCGCGGCGACGGCCCCGACGTGATCGTGACCGGTAGCCCCGACGGGCCGCCGGCCCGCGAGGCGACCGTCTACTGCCGTGACGCGGGAACGGCGGCCCGCTTCCTGCCCGCGCTCGCGGCCTGTGGCTCGGGAACGTACCTGTTCGACGCCTCCGATCAGATGAGGCGCCGCCCGATAGGACCGGTCGCGGAGGCATTGCGGGAGTTGGGCGCGCAGGTTACTTACGAGCGCGCGGCCGGTCATCTTCCGCTGGCGATTACCTCGGATCGCCTCGCCGGCGGCCCGGTTGAGCTCGACGCGGGCATCTCCTCGCAATTCGTCACGGCGCTCCTCATGGCCGGGCCGCTGATGAAAAACGGACTGCAGCTCTCAGTCAGCAGCATCGTCTCCGCGCCCTATATAACCATGACCGCGGCAATAATGCGGGACTTCGGGGTGCAGGTCAGCCAAGACGGCAATGTTTTCAGCGTGCCTGGCCAGGGCTACCTGGCGCAGGACTACCCGATCGAGCCCGATGCGTCTACCAGCAGCTACTTCTTCGCCGCGGCGGCCTTGACCGGCAACACGGTCACGGTAAACGGGCTGGGCAGCGATTCATTGCAGGGCGACCTGCAATTCGTCCGCGTCTTGCAGGACATGGGCGCGGACGTCGAGATAGGGCAGGGCCAAGTCCGGGTCACCGGCACCGGGCGGCTCCACGGCGTCGAGGTTAATATGCGCGATATCTCCGACACAATGCCCACGCTCGCGGCGATCGCACCATTCGCGGACGGCCCGGTGCGCATATTTGACGTCTACAATACGCGCGTTAAGGAATCGGATCGCCTCGACGCCTGCGCCGCAAACCTGCGCAGCCTGGGGATCCGGGCCGCCACCGGACCGGACTGGATAGAGATTCAGCCCGGCGAGCCGCGGGCGGCCCTGGTCAACTGCCGCGGGGATCACCGGATCGCCATGAGCTTCAGCGTCACCGCCTTGCGCACCCGCGGGCTGACCCTGGACGACCCCGATTGCGTTCGCAAGACATTTCCCCAGTTCCATGACGCACTCGGCGAGCTGCGCCGGGAATGGGGAATCAACTCCCGCTGAGGCCCGCGATCAGGTCGACGCCCTTGTCGCCGGCGATGCCACGTCCCTGGACACGGCCGGGCCTGCCGTGGCGCCGCCGGAAAATTATTCGCGGCGCGGGCGGCGGGGAGGCGACAATGCGTGGCGTAACCCGCCGTCAGGTTCGTCAAGGGGGGAACCGGGGCATGACCCCGGCGGCGAACAGCTGGGTCATGGACGCGCCGCCCCCTCGACTGCACAGAACGATCCTGGCATCTTTTGAGAATGCTATTCTGCATAGCGGACAGGCGGCTGGGAACAACCGGGCCGCGCGCCGGCTGGCGCGGGACCGGGCCGGCGGCCGGTAGATTGGCGCACCGTGACCGATGCGTGGGACGCCTACCTGAGCGCCGAGATCCGGATCGACCTGCCGGGCGGCGCGATCCGCGTCTTCCCCGCCCCCGCGATGCAAGCCTCCGGCGCGTTCCCGGACCCGGCCGGGCGGCCCGTCACGGTGCTGACCGCGCATAACCCGGGCGGCATGGTCGCCGGCCCGGCCGTCAATGCGCGGGCGCAGGCGCAGCTGGAAGGCGAGCTCGCGATCCGGGGCCGCGCCTGGTGGCCGGCCGCCGGGGCGGACCCGTCCTGGTCGCACGTCGAGGACGGCGTCGCGATCCCCGGCATCGGCGAGGCCGAGGCGATGGAGCTGGGCGCGGCGTTCGGCCAGGAGGCCATCTTCGTGCTCACGCCGACCAGCCGCCGGCTCATCGACTGCGTGACCGGGCGGCGCTCGGTCACCGGCTGGGTGATCGTGCCCGAAGCCGACCTGGCCGATGACGGGCTGGCCGGCGAGGGTGACCGTGAGACCGAGGCCGCGCTGGAGCGCCTGGTTGGCGAGCTCGGCCCCGACCCGCGCGCGTGGGCCGCCTCAGGGGACGGCGCGGTGCTCGCGGAGTCCCGGTGGGAGGCCGCCGGGGGCGGGCCGGCCAGCGGCGATTTCCTGGTCCGGATCGGCGGCACGTACGTGCTCTACCAGACTGACGGCGCCGACTGGGAGTGGGATGACCTGGACGCCGCCGACGACGCGGCGGCGATCGCGCGGTTTCGAGACCACCAGGGCGACTGAACCGCCGCCCGCGCGCCTCACGGCGCGGTGGCCTCGACGGCCTGCTGCGGCACGCCGCCGGCCAGGTCGGTGACGCCGGGGGAAGCGAGCAGTTCCCGGGCCAGCGGCACCGCCAGGCCCTCGCGCAGCGCCTGCTGGTCGGCGTAGACGCCCGCCGCCAGCCAGCATTCGGCGGTGCCCATGCGCTCGGTGACGACCACGTGCCCGCCCGGTACCCAGAAGGCGTACCCGCTGCGGCGCGCGACCATCTTGGACACGTCGGCGAGCTGGCCCCGGCCGGAGTGATCCCACAGCTGGCGCTCGGTCAGCGGGCTGGGCGGCCATTTCCCCGGGTCGCTTCCGGCGAGCGGGAGCACGGTGAGGCCGGGAACGACGAACGGATCGTCCCATGGCTCGGGTAGCCGGCCATGCGCGGCGAGGATCGCGCGAACCTGGCCGCCCGCCACCCAGCCGAGCAGCGCTCCGTCGCGCGGGACGGGGACGCTGACCGCGATCAGGCGCGAGATCGCGGGCGGGACCTCCCCGCCCCGCCGGATCTCGACCCGCGCCCAGTCCCGGCGGTCCCAGGGGCGGATGACGAACAGGTCGTCGTGTTCCTTGATGAGGACGCTGAACGCGGGGGTGCTGGCCGACACCGTGCTGGCCGAGCGGGCGGCGAGGACCATGGATCCGTAGCGGAACTCCGCGTAGTGCCGCCGGACGGCTAGCGGGTAGTCCCGGAAGAGCCGCTGGCACGCGGCGAGCACGCTATTACCGGGGTGGGCGTCAGTGGGCACAGTCCGCTCCTCGCGAAATGATGAGCCTGCCCCGGCGCGCACATGCTGGTGTACGGCGTGCCCGGCAGACATCGGCCGACTGACCGATTTCGAATGATTTGCGGCGATAATCCGGGCGCTTAGGGGCGCGTCACTCGCTCCTGGACGATCGCGTACATCTGGGCGGGGCTGGGGGCCGCCGGATCGGCGACGATGCCGGGCAGCGGCGGCACGCCCGCGGCGAACGGCAGCAGCCGCGTGAACGCCGTCCCGGCGTGCGGACGGCCAGCGGGGGCCAGCGACAGCAGCTCCACGGTGAGGGCGTCGAGCCCGGCGGGGACCCCGGGCCGGCGGGCGCGCACGGGCGCGGGCCTGCGCGACAGGTGAGCGTGGTCGGGATGCGGATCGAGGTCGGCGAAGACCACCTGCCCGGTCAGCAGCTCATACAGCAGGCAGCCGGTCGAGTACAGGTCGCTGGCCGGCGTGGCCTGGGCGCCCGCCGCTACCTCCGGGGCCATGTAGAAAGGCGTTCCGGGCAGCTGCCCGGTCTGGGTGATCTGCGGGAACTCGCCCTTGGTGAGCGCCGCCGCCAGGCCGAAGTCGAGCACCTTCACCGAGCCGTCGGGGCTGATCATGACGTTGGATGGCTTGATGTCGCGATGGACCAGCAATCGGGCGTGCGCCGCAGCGAGCACGGCGCAGACCTGCGCGGCGATGGCGGCCGCCCACGGGACCGGCACCGGGTCGACCTCGTCGAGCAGGTCGGCGATCGTGATGCCGTCCACGTGCTCCATCACGATGAACAACTCGCCGCTGGCGCTGCCAAAGTCGTAGAGGACGGGTATCCCCGGATGGGTAAGCCGGGCGGTGACCTGGGCCTCCCGGTGGAAGCGGCGCACCGCGTCGGGGTCCCCGCTCAGGTGCGGGCGGATCTGCTTGACCACGACCTTGCGGCCCAGCCGCGTGTCCATGGCCGCCCAGACGGTCGCCATGCCGCCCGACCCGATGGGCGTCATCAGCGCGTAACGGTCGAGGATGACCGACGCAGGCGTAGCTGGCACCGCCACAGCGTATTGCCGGCCCCGCCACCAGATCACGCCGTGAGACGCATTTCAGGCTCGCCCGTTTTGCCGGACAATGTAACTGAGGGCCAGGGGTGGCCGTGGCGGAGTCGCGGGAAGGGGTTCTCGCGGAGCTAGGGGTGGCGAACGATGGCGATGAGGTTGGGACGCCCGGTCCGGGCGATCACGCCCCCGGTTGTCCAAGGGATCGTGGAGCACGATGAGGCAGTTCCCATCGAGGGGCCAATACCCGTCGCCAGAAGGCGGACGCTCGCCAAGGGGCGGACGCCTGCCAACGGCTCGGCGCCGGGCGGCGCCGTGGTCCAGGCGGATTCCGGCGCTGTCCCCTCGGCCCATT
>JAICUO010000954.1 GCA_025935815.1 Streptosporangiaceae bacterium | reverse complement strand
TCAGGTGCAGCAGCGCCACGTCGTCCAGCAGCGCGGCGGGCGCGTCGGAGGCGGCCAGCCGCAGGTTGGCGCCGCGGTCGGTCAGGAAGGTGCGCTCGCCGTCGGCCCCGACGAGCACGACGATCGACCCGGTGGATACGGCCGCGTCCGCGGCCAGGTGCGCCCGCACCCCGAACCGGGCCAGCTCCGCCCGGTGGAACTCAGCGTCGCCAGCGCCCGCCCGCCCGGCGAAGGTCACGTCGGCGCCCATCCAGCCGAGCCACGCCGCCTGGTTGGCGGCGGACCCGCCGGGGCGGGTGCGGATCACCGCCGGGTTATCCTCGCCCGCCGCGATCGCCCCGGGCACCTTGACCAGGATGTCGTTGATCACGTCCCCCACGACCAGGACACCGGCGGGGCGGGCGGGGCGGGCCACGGTTCGGGGTGGGGCTCAGGCGGGGTGGACCGCGGCCCAGGCGGTGGCGATCTGGCCGGCGAGGGCGATGTTGGCGCGGGCCACGTCGAGGTTAACCGTCACGCTCGCCCCGCCGGTGGCGCGCTGCAGGTAGTCGAGCAGGAACGGCGTCACCGCCTTGCCGCGGATCCCGGCTGCCTGCGCGGCGGCCAGGGCCTGCGCGAGCACCCGGTCGTGGAGGTCCGGGTCAAGCTGCTTGCCCGGCGGCAGCGGGTTGCCGACGAGCAGCGCCGACCGCTCCCCGATGGCGTCCCGGGCCGCCATCACCTCGGCGATCTCCTGCGCGGAGTCCATCCGCCAGTCCAGGTCCTGCCCGGAGTCCGTGAGGTAGAAGGCGGGGAACCGGCTCGTCCGGTAGCCGACGACGGCGACGCCCAGCGTCTCCAGGCGCTCCAGGGTCGCCGGGATGTCCAGGATCGACTTCACGCCGGCCGACACGATGGTGATCGGGATCCGCGCGAGCACCGTGAGGTCGGCCGACTCATCGAAGGAGCCGGCGAAGTCCCGGTGCACCCCGCCCAGCCCGCCGGTGGCGAACACGCGGATCCCGGCCAGCGACGCGAGCACCGAGGTGGCGGCGACCGTGGTCCCGCCGGTCCGCTGGCCGGCCATCGCCATGCCCAGGTCGCGGCTGCTGACCTTGACCACGGACTCATCGAGCGCTACCCGCTCCAGGTCGGCGGCCGTGAGCCCGACCTTGGGCACTCCGTCGATCAAGGCGATAGTCGCCGCGGTCACGCCGGTCTCGTTGAGCTGAGTCTCAAAGGAGATCGCGGCGGTGAGGTTGTCGGGGCGGGGCAGCCCGTGCGAGATGATCGTCGATTCCAGCGCGACAACGGGACGGCCGACGTCGAGGGCGGCGCGGACCGCCGGGGCCAGCTCAGGTACCGCGCGCCCGGTACCCTCGCGCGAGGGTCCGGGGGTGTCCCCCGGGAGGCGGAGCGACCGGGCGCGCTTCGGGGGGGACGGGGGGTCGCTCCCCCGGGAGACGGCTGACATGACTTGAGCGTACTGTTGGCGCTGGCACGGGCAGGCGTATGGTGCGGGGGTAATACGTTCTGTCGATCCAAGCGGAGGCGCGCCCGTGTCCGAGCGAACCAAGTTCATCCTCGATGAGTCCCAGATTCCCAGTGCCTGGTACAACATCATTCCCGACCTGCCCGCGCCGCCGCCCCCGCCGCTGCACCCGGGCACCGGCCAGCCGGTGGGGCCCGACGACCTCGCGCCGCTGTTCCCGATGGAGCTGATCCGCCAGGAGGTCACGGGCGATCGCTACGTCGACGTGCCGGGCGAGGTCATCGACGTGTACCGGTTGTGGCGGCCTACGCCGCTGTTTCGCGCCCGGCGGCTGGAGAGGCTGCTCAACACCCCGGCGCGGATCTACTACAAGTACGAGGGCGTCTCCCCGGCCGGCTCCCACAAGCCCAACACCGCCGTCGCCCAGGCTTACTACAACAAAGTGGAAGGGACCAGGCGGCTGGCGACGGAGACGGGCGCGGGGCAATGGGGATCTTCGCTGGCCATGGCGTGCGCCTTCTTCGGGCTGGAATGCAAGGTGTACATGGTG
>JAICUO010000175.1 GCA_025935815.1 Streptosporangiaceae bacterium | reverse complement strand
GGCGGTACCGTCTCGGGCTTGTCCGGGACGGTGGTGCTCCAGGACAACGGCGGCGACAACCTGTCCGTCACCGCCAACGGGTCCTTCACCTTCCCGACGCAACTCGCGTCCGGCGCGGCTTACGCCGTGACGGTAAAGACGCAGCCGGCCGGCCAGACCTGCACCGTAGGCAGCGGTTCCGGCACCATGCCCAGCGCTAACGTGACGAACGTTGCCGTGGCCTGCACTACCAACCCGCCGGTGACGTACTCGGTCGGCGGTACCGTCTCGGGCTTGTCCGGGACGGTGGTGCTCCAGGACAACGGCGGCGACAACCTGTCCGTCACCGCCAACGGGTCGTTCGCGTTCCCGACGCAACTCGCGTCCGGCGCGGCTTACGCCGTGACGGTGAAAACGCAGCCCTCCGGCCAGACCTGCGTGGTGAGCAGCGGCAACGGGACCGTGGGATCCGCGAATGTCACCAGCGTGGCGGTGACATGTACGACCAACCCGCTGGTGACGTACTCGGTCGGCGGCACTGTCTCTGGCTTGTCCGGCACGGTGGTCCTGCAAGACAACGGCGGCGACAACCTAGCCCTGGCCGCGAACGGGTCGTTCACGTTCCCGGCGAAGCTCACCGCTGGCTCCGCGTACTCCGTGACCGTCTTCACCCAGCCGGCCGGCCAGACCTGCACGGTGACCGGCGGCAGCGGCACGATCGCATCCGCCAACGTCACCAGCGTCGCCGTGACCTGCGCGGCCAGCGGCGGCACGGTCACCGCGTCCGATAACTTCAACCGCGCCAACGGGGCGCTCGGCGCCGGCTGGACGGCCATGTCCGACGGCGCGATGACCATCAGCTCGCAGATGATCGCCGGCGGCAACGCCGGCCAAAGCGGCGACATCCGCACCGGCGAGACCTACGCCAGCAATCAGTACTCCCAGGTCCAGGTCACCTCCACCCAGCTCACCGGCGCCCAGTGGATCGGCCCGGCGGTGCGTGCCCAGGGCAACGGCCAGAATCTCTACCTAGGCATCTACTTCTGGAACAACGGCTCACCGCAGCTGCGGATTTACGAGCGAACCTCCGGCAACTGGGCGCAGCTCGGCTCCTCCTACCCGACCGCCGGGCTGGCCGCCGGGACGACCCTCGGCCTGACCGCCACCGGGTCCACGATCTCTTTCCTGCTCAACGCGACCCCAGTCATCACCGTCACCGACAGCAGCCTGACCGGCGGCGCCCCCGGCATCATGGCGTTCGGAACCGGCAAGGCCGATAACTGGGCGGGCGGCAACAACGCCGGCGGCGGCACCAGCTACACCATCGGGGGCACGCTGTCCGGCTCTTCCGGGTCAGTGGTACTCAACGACAACGGCGGTGACCCGCTCACCCTCACCGCCAACGGCGCGTTCACGTTCGCGACCCCGGTCCCGACCGGATCCCCCTACAACGTCACGATCGCCAGCACCTCGGCCGGGCAGACGTGCGCGGTGTCCAACGGCAGCGGCACGGTGGGGTCGGGCAACGTGACGAGCGTGGCGGTCACCTGCAGCCCGAGTTCCGGCGGCAGTTCCGGGCTTCAGGTGCAATACCAGGGCACGGACGCCAACGGCGTGCTGACCTACCAGATGACCTCACCGGACAACGGGCCCGGCTCGCAGTACCTGCGGGTGCTCCCGCCCAGCAACCCAGCTCCCGGGGTGGCGCACAACTTCATCTACGCCCTGCCGGTGGAAGGCGGCCTGGGCACCACCTTCGGCGACGGCCTGGATACCCTCCAGGCGCTCAGCCTGCAGAACCAGTACAACCTCACGGTCATCGAGCCGACCTTCGGCATCGACCCTTGGTACGCCGACAACCCGCTGGCTTCCACCTCGCAAGAGGACACCTTCATGGCCAATGACCTTCAGCCATGGGTGACCGCGAACCTGGCCACCAGCGGCACCGAGCAGCACTGGCTGATCGGCTTCTCCAAGTCCGGCATCGGCGGGCAGACCCTCATCCTGCGCCATCCGGACAAGTTCACGCTCGCGGCGTCGTGGGACTTCCCCGCCGACATGAACGCCTACGACGAGTACGGGTCGACGAACTCGGGAGCGTCCTACGGCACCGACGCCAACTTCCAGGCGAACTACCGGCTGACCCCCGCCTTCCTCGCTGCGCACGCGGCGCCGTTCCAGGCCAGTAACCGGATCTGGATCGGCGGCTACCAGTTCTTCCAGCAGGACATGACCGACTATGCCGCGCTGCTCACCGCGCAGGGCATTAAGCACACAACGGAGCCGCCCACCGCGATGGATCACAGCTGGGACAGCGGCTGGGTGCCGATCGCCCTAGCCGCCCTCCACGCCGACAGCGTCAACCTCCACTAGTAGGGTTCCCGTTATGCAGAAGTGGGAGTACGTTACGGTGCCGCTACTCGTGCACGCGACCAAGCAGATCCTGGATAACTGGGGAGATGACGGCTGGGAGCTCGTCTCCGTCGTGCCCGGGCCAAATTCCGAGCAGCTCGTCGCCTACCTGAAGCGGCCCAAGGCATGAGCGCCGCCGAGCGGCTGGCCGCGCTGGGACTGACCCTGCCGCCAGTGGCCGCGCCCGTGGCGGCCTACATCCCGGCGGTGCGCACTGGCAACTACGTCTACACCTCGGGCCAGCTGCCCCTCATGGACGGCAAGCTTCAGGGGACCGGCAAGCTCGGCGACGGCGTCAGCGTCGAGGACGGCGCCAAGCTGGCCCGGATCGCCGCGCTGAACGCGCTGGCCGCCGTGTCCTCCGTCGCCGGCGGGCTGGACGCGATCACCCGGATCGTGAAGGTGACCTGCTTCATCGCCAGCGCGCCGGCTTTCACCGGCCAGGCCCAGGTCGCCAACGGCGCCAGCGAGCTGCTCATCGAGGTGCTCGGCGAAGCCGGTCGCCATGCCCGCAGCGCCGTGGGAATGGCCGTGCTGCCGCTGGACTCCCCGGTCGAAGTGGAGCTCGTCGCGGAAGTCAGCCCGGCGGCGGCCACGGGCTCTGCAGGCACTGCGTGAGGATCCAGCTCAACTGGTTCGATGAGCGGCTGGCCAAGCGGATCGCGGACATCGCCGCTGGCCAGCTCGCTCCCGCCGCCTCCCGCAACGCCGCCACCGTCATGGTCGTGCGCCCGGCCGAAGGAGGCAGCGGCGAAGGGGGCGGCGCCTCCGGAGTTGAAGTCCTCATGCTCAAGCGCCCTGCCGCGATGAAGTTCGCACCCGGCGCCTACGTCTTCCCCGGCGGTTCGGTCGACCTGGCCGACGGGGAGGAACGGATTGGCTGGCACGGTCCCGACGCCGCCGACTTCGGCCAGCGCCTGGGCGCCACCCCCGAACTAGCCCGCGCCCTGGTCTGCGCCGCGGTCCGCGAGACCTTCGAGGAAGCCGGCCTGCTGCTGGCGGGGACGCCGGATGGCGAGCTCGCGGTCCCCGACGGCCCGGACTGGGCCGCCGGCCGGGCGGCGCTGACCGCCGGCGAGATCACCCTCGCGCAGCTCCTGGACCGCCACGGCCTGGTCCTGCGCGCTGACCTGCTAACCCCGTGGGCGCGGTGGATCACTCCCGAAGCCGAGCCGCGCCGCTTCGACGCCCGCTTCTTCGCCGCCGCGCTGCCGCCCGGCCAGCAGGCAGCCGGCCATGCCGCCGAATCCGACCAGACCAGCTGGCTGCGGCCCGCCGAGGCGCTCAGCGCCGCCCGCGACGGCGAGATCAGCCTCCTCCCGCCGACCGCCACCACCCTGGCCGAGTTCGCCGCCGCCACTGGCATCGAAGACATCCTCACCCGCGAGCGCTCCATTACCCCCATCCAGCCGACCCTGATCAGCGACAGCGGCCATGCTTGGCTGGAAGTACCCGACGACATCGGTTACCCCCTCTAACCCGCCACGCAACGGAACCTGACCGTCTGCCGGGCTCGCTGCTAGCATCTGGGATTTGTGGAGATTGACGGGTCGGGGACTAAGCGGGCGTACTGCGTGCTAGCGCCCAACCCGTCTCCGATGACCCTGGATGGCACGAATACGTGGATCATCGCGGAGCCGGGCTCCAGCTCGGTGGTCGTCGTTGATCCCGGGCCCGATGACGAGGGGCACCTGCGCCGGGTGCTCGTCGCCGCCCACGCCGGCGACCGTCGAGTGGCGCAGATCGTGCTGACGCACGGCCACGAGGATCATTCCGGGGGAGCGGTGCGGTTCGCGGAGCTGAGCGGAGCTCCCGTCGCCGCGCTCGACCCGGCCCACCGGCTGGGCAGCGAGGGCCTGGCCTCCGGTACTGTCTTGGCCGCCGCCGGTTGTGAGTTGCGCGTGGTGGGGACGCCGGGTCACTCGCCCGACTCGGTCAGCTTGCTACTGGCCGACGATGGCGCCCTCCTGACCGGGGACACCGTGCTGGGCCGGGGGACGACCGTCATCGGCCAAGACGGGGGACTCGGGGACTACCTCCGCACGCTCGACGAGCTCCGGGCGCTGGCCGACTCCGCCGGGCTGCGCACCCTGCTGCCCGGGCACGGGCCGCTGCTCAATGACCCCGCCGGAGTGCTCGACTACTACATCGCCCACCGCCAGGAGCGGCTCGACCAGGTGCGGGCGGCGCTAGCGGCCGGCGCCCGGACCCCGGCCGAGGTCGTGGAGATCGTGTACGCGGACGTCGACCGGGCCGTCTGGCCAGCGGCCGAGGTGTCCGTACGGGCGCAACTGGACTACCTGCGGGCCAATTCCTTACCGGGCTCGCTTGCGGAGCCGCTCGGCGTCCAGGATGAGGACTGAGCGAGCCGAGATCTGCAGCCATCCGCGCGCCGCGAAGTCCGCCAGCGCCTTGTTGACCGTCTCCCGCGACGCGCCGACCAACTGGGCCAGTTCCTCCTGGGTGAGGTCGTGATGCACGTGCAGCCCGTCGGCTTCCTTGCTCCCGAACCGGTCAGCCAGGTCCAGGAGGTTCTTCGCCACCCGTCCGGGAACGTCGGTGAAGACAAGGTCGGCCATCACGTCGTTGGCGCGGCGCAGTCGCTGCGCGAGCGCCCGGAGCATGTGCAAGGAGACGTCCGGCCGTTCCCGCAGCCACGGCATCAGCGCCTCGTGCTTGAGTGACGCCAGCACCGCGTCGGTCACCGCGCTCGCGGAGGAGGTCCGCGGCCGGGGATCAAACAGGGACAACTCGCCAAACATCTCGCCGGGCCCAATGACGCTCAACAAATTCTCCCGGCCATCTGACGCGGCGCGGGTCAGCTTCATCTTTCCTTCAAGAACCACGTACAGGGCGTCGCCGTCCTCGCCCTCGTTGAACAGGTGCTCACCGCGCGACAGCTTCACCTCCGCCATCTGCCGCCGCAACGTGCGGGCACCATCGTCGTCAAGGGCATCAAATAGGGGCGCTCGCCTGAGCACTCCTTCGGCGTTGTCCACCGGTCCTCCTTGTTGCATGCACTGCCATTAATAAGTGTGAACGATGCGGCGGCATGGTCTGATCGTGGCATCAACGTACGACCAGAAGGCTCGCCGGCACCAGTAGTCCGCGTTTTACACCCCTCCCGCCCGCGGATCATCTACGGTGTGTAGCGCAATGATTACGCTCGGAGGCGGGATGGTCATGGCAAGTTCCAGTCGTCACAGCAGGCGCACCGCCGCGGGCTGCCTGGCAGCGGCGGTGGCCGCCGCCGGGCTGCTCGCGGTTTCGGCTAACCCGAGTAGCGAAGGCATGCCCAGTTTCCGGCTCGCCGGAAACCCGGAAAGCCTGGTAAGGCCGGTAAGCCCTGGCCCCGGCCCGGGGAAGGCGGCGCTGAAGGCCGCCGCCACCCTCGTCCAGGCCCGGGCCGCTGCCCTTGCCCGGTCCCGTCAGCAGGTCACCGTCGTCAGCCTGGCGCTCGCCAGGCTGCAGGCGCAGGCCGAGTTGGTCACCGAGCGGTATGACATGGCGGTCGCCACCGAGCAGCAGGCCGCCGCCGCCTATCAGGCCGCCGCCACGCGGCTGGCGGTCGCCCGGCGGACCCAGGCCGGTAGCCGCAGCCGCGTGGCCGGGCAGGCCGCCGCTGACTTTGAGGCCCAGGGGGCACTGGGGCCGATGGCCGTGATGCTCGGCGGGACGGGCGGCCCCAGCGGCTACCTCAACGCCCTGGGCATCGAGCAGGTGCTGGCCAGCCATCGGACCGACGCGCTCGCCACCGACAGCGCCGACAGCGCCGTGGCCACGGTGTTCAGCCAGCAGGCGGCGGTCCTGCTCACTCAGAAGCAAGCCGATGCCGACCAAGTGGAGGCGCTGCGGCTCGCGGCCAGGGCGGCGGTGGACCAGCAGGTCGCCGCGGTGAACGCCGCGCGGTCGGCCCGGGGGCAGGCCGCGGCGCTGCTGGCCATCGCCCGGACGAACAACGCCAAGCTGGAAGCCGAGCACCGGGCGGCGGTGCTCGCGGCGCGGCGCGCCGCGGCCGCCGCACGGGCCGCCCGCGAGCGCGCCGCGGAGCTCGCGGCCGCGCGCGCCGGCAGCGCGGGGAAGGGCTCCGGCGGCTCCGGCGCCGGAAGCCCGGCCTGGACGACCGGCGCGGGCGCCTCAGCAGCGCAAGGCAAGACAGCCGCCGACTGGGCGCTCACCCAGATCGGCAAGCCCTATCAGTGGGGTGCCGTCGGCCCGGGCTCCTATGATTGCTCGGGGCTGGCGATGGACGCCTGGGCGCGGGCCGGGATCCAGCTCGGGCATTACACGGGCTGGCAGTGGCCAGCCGGCCCGCACATTCCCATCGGTCAGTTGCGGCGCGGTGACCTGGTCTTCTATGCGACTAACACCGCCGACCCGGCCACGATTCACCATGTCGGGATCTACATCGGCGGCGGCATGATGGTGGATGCCCCGTTCACGGGCGCCGACGTCCGGATCGACAGCATCTACCAGTTCGCGGGCCTGATCGGCGCGACCCGCCCGGCGAACTAACCGGGCGGACCCCCTCAGCCGGGAGCCTCAGTGGAAGAAGTACGGGTCCAGGACGGTGACCTCAGTGATCTCGTCCACCGGCAGGTCGCTGGCCTTGGCCGCCTGCCGGACAGCCTCCGGGGACGGCGCGTCGCAGACGCAGAACGTCGCGGTCTTGTCCTTTGTCACGTAGGAGTGCAGCCAGTTGACGCCGAACTGGGAGTTCCCCTGGCCGATGACCGCGCACACCTGCGCCCCTTCGGGGCTCGCCGGGATACTGAGGCCGTCGATGAACGTCCGCTGGACGATGTAGCGTGGCATGTCGCTTGATTCCCCTCGTAAATGGTCAGCGCGTGCGCGACTCCATTGTTCGGCTGGCGGCGCGCCCCGGCATCGGGAGCGGTTCCCCATGTTTTGCGCCGTGGCCTCCTACGCAACCCCAGGCCGGCTCCCGCGACGGCCGTCCCTCAGCGCCCCTCAGGCCGAAGCTGTCCGGGGCCGCGACACGCAAATAGTGTCATTCAGTATCTTGTCTGCTACATGGTGTTATGAGACGATCTTGGCAGTGGGGCCGCTGAGCGTGGCTTGCGTGGAGAGGTTCCCAGATGTTCAAGGCCAGGCTGAAGCCGCCCGAGCAGGGCACGCTAGAGCGGCGGTATGAGTTCCACCTCGGGGAGGCGATCCGTGCGGCCCTTGCCGGGGATAACGAGAAGGCGGCCGGCCATTCCGGCGTGGCGCTGTCGATAAGCCGTGAACTGTACACCGAGTCCCGCCAGCCCGCCCGCCATCGCCCGGGCCTCGCCGCCGCCCTGGCCAGCCACGCGCGCTATCAGCAGGCACTGGAGTCCGTGGAGTTGCTGACCGAGTCGGCCGGGCACTACGCCGCGCTGGCCCAGGGTGACCCGGCCGCCTACGAGGTCGAGCGGATCGATGTCCTGGTCCGCGTGGCGCTCGCGATAGAGGCTGCCGGGAATCCCGCGGACGCGATCAGGCTGCTGCGCGAGGTGGTCCGGATGTGCCGGCGCGCGCCCTCGGCCAACCCCGCGGCCCGCGCCGCCGCCCTGGCCCGGGCCTGCTTTCACCTGGGCCGCTGCCTGCTGCGGGCCGGCGAGGCGAGTGAGGGGCTGGCCTACACCGACGCGGGGCTCGGCGTCGCCGCCACGCTCCCCTCGGGGGCGCCGCTTCACCCCGGCGCGCACCGGGACCCGGGCTGGCTGTCCGTCGCGCCCCGGACGGTGCAGGTCCTCGCGCCGGACTGGCTGACGGCGGCCACCCGCGCGATGGCGCTGCACGCCGCCGCCGGACGGTGGCCGGCTGCGGCGACGGCGGCGGGCGCCGCCGCGCGCGTCTCCGGCGCCCTGGCCGCGATCGGCGGCGACGAGCGCCGGGAGGCGCACGTCGCCATCATCGCCCGGGCCCGCGCGATCTGGGCGCGGGCACGCGACGCCGACACCGGGCCTGGCGGCGTTGGGCTTGGTGGTGCTGGGGTCGGAGGCAGTGCGGCCGTGGCCGGTGAATCTCAGCCCTCGTGTGACTCGATGCCCCCGAGCGACTCAATGGTCTTGGCGTCCGCGAACCGCTTTCGGGAGCGCTCCACCTCCGCCTCCGCGGCGGCGCGGTCAGTCCAGCGAGCGCCCTCCACGGACTTGCCTGGCTCCAGGTCCTTGTAGACCTCGAAGAAGTGCTGGATCTCCAGCCGCTCGAACTCGGGGACATGGTGGATGTCACGCACGTGCTCTGAGCGCGGATCGCCGGCCGGGACGCACAGCACCTTGTCGTCTGGGCCTTTTTCATCCGTCATCTGGAACATCCCGATGACCCGGGCGGTGATCAGGCAGCCCGGGAAGGTCGGCTCCTCAAGCAGGACCAGGGCGTCCAACGGGTCGCCATCGCCGCCAAGGGTGTCCTCGATGAACCCGTAGTCAGCGGGATACCTGGTCGAGGTGAACAACATGCGGTCCAGCCTGATTCGCCCTGTGTGGTGGTCGACCTCGTACTTGTTCCGCTGTCCCTTGGGAATCTCGATGACGACCTCGACGTCCATGTCACTCCAAGCGATAGGCGGACAAAATTGCTGCTCCATTGTCCCATTACCCCCGACCGGGGAGCACGTGCGTCATACCCCGATCCCGCCCGCGGCCACGCCGGCGACCGCCGTCCAACCCCAGCGGGGGTGCGTCCGCGTCTGCCACCACGTACGGTAGGAGCGTGAGCAGCGCACAGATGATCGACTGGGAGCTGGCGATCTCCACTGGCGTGCGGTTTGCCAGGCAGGGGCCGAATGTCAGCCTTGCCGAGGCCCGGGCCGTGGTAGCCGAATTGCGCGGCCTGACGGCCGTGGTACAGCAGCCCGTCCGCGACGTCACCGGACTCGTCAGCCAGGGATCCATCGGCCCGGTCGCGGTGGTCGACCGGCCTGGCTGGATCCGGGCGAACGTGGGCGGGTTCCGGGTGGTCCTGGAACCGCTCGCCGACCGGCTCGCCGAGCGCGGTACCGCGGTGCCGGGCGCGGGCGTCATGGGGGCGGTCGGCTCCCGGGTGACCGGCGTGCAAGCCGGCCTCATCCTTGCCTACCTGTCCGCGCGGGTGCTCGGCCAGTACGAGCTATTCCTGCCCCCCGGGGAAGGCACCGCCCCCGCCAACGGCAGCGGCAACGGGAGCCCCGCCCACGGCAGCAACGGCAACGGCGCCACCGCGGACGCAGCGGCCCTCAACGGCTCCGGTGTCGGACGGCTTACCCTGGTCGCGCCCAACATCGTGCTGGTGGAGCGCGAGCTTGGCGTCGATCCCCATGACTTCCGGCGCTGGGTGTGCCTGCACGAGGAGACGCACCGCGTCCAGTTCACCTCGGTGCCCTGGCTGCGCGGCTACGTGCAGGGGCTGATGACGGAGTTCTTGCTCGCCTCGGACATGGATCCCACCGCCATCGCCGACCGGCTGCGCGCGGCGGCGGGAGCGGTGGCCGGCGCGGTGCGCGGCGGCGACGGGCAGACCCTGGTCGAGGCGATCCAGACCCCGCAGCAGCGCGAACTGCTCGACAAGCTCACCGCGGTGATGACGCTCGTGGAGGGGCACGGCGACTACGTCATGGACGCGGTCGGCCCGCAGGTCGTCCCGTCGGTCGCCAACATCCGGGAGAAGTTCAGCAACCGGCGCGGCTCGGCGGGCCGGGTGGAGCAGGTCATCCGCCGGATCCTGGGCATTGACCTGAAGATGAAGCAGTACGCCGAGGGATCGCGGTTCGTCACCGCGGTCGTCGAGCAGGCCGGCATGGCCCACTTCAACAAGATTTGGACCTCACCGGAAACGCTGCCCACCCGTGACGAGCTGGCCAGCCCGGCCACCTGGCTAGACCGGGTTAGCTGACCAGATCGTGCGCCTGGCCCCCGCTGTCGCGGACGTCCGCAACGCCGTCCGGGCGTCGGTAACCGATCTCGCGCCCGGCTCCGTGGTGCTGGCCGCGTGCTCGGGCGGGGCGGACTCGCTGGCGCTGGCCGCCGCGCTGGCGTTCATCGCGCCGCGCGCGGGCCTGCGCGGCGGCGGCGTGACCGTGGAACACGGGCTGCAGGAGGGGTCGGCCGATCGCGCGGCCAGTGTCGCCGCCACGATGTGCGCGCTCGGCCTAGACCCGGTGCGCGTGGTCGCGGTGACCGTCGGCAGCGCCGGCGGCCCCGAGGCGGCCGCCCGCACCGCCCGGTACGGCGGGCTGGCGAAGGTCGCCGCCGACACCGGCGCCGCCGCCGTGCTCCTCGGCCATACCCTCGATGACCAGGCCGAGACGGTACTGCTGGGACTCGCCCGGGGCGCGGGATCCCGCTCGCTGGCCGGGATGCCGCCCCGGCGCGGGGTCTTCCGGCGCCCCCTGCTGGAGATCCGCCGGCCGGTGACCGCCGCCGCCTGCGCGGCCCTGGGGCTGGACCCCTGGCAGGACCCGCACAATCGTGACCGCCGGTACGCCCGGGTCCGGGTCCGGGAGGACGCGCTGCCGGCGCTGGAGGCCGCGCTCGGGCCCGGTGTCACCGAAGCCCTGGCCCGCACCGCCACCCACCTGCGGGCCGATGCCGAGGTGCTGGACAATATTGCCGCGGAACGCTCCGCCGGTTCTCCGGAGCTGACCACCGCCTCGCTGGAGAGGATGCCAGATGCCATCCGCGGCCGGGTCTTGCGCTCGGCCGCGATTGACGCGGGGTGCCCGGCCGGGGCGCTGAGCGCGCTGCACGCCCGGCGGCTGGACGAGCTCGTCACCAGCTGGCACGGGCAGCGCTGGGTGGACCTGCCCGGGGGAGTCCGCGCGGCCCGCAAGGATGGCCTGATCGTTTTTGGAGGGGTGGCTGGTGGACGCTAACGACATGGGGCCGGAGCTCAAGGAGATCCTCATCACCACCGAGGCGCTGCAGGTGCGCGTCGGCGAGCTAGCCGTCCAGATCGACGCCGATTACGCCGATCGCGAACTCCTTCTCGTCGGCGTGCTGAAGGGCGCCGTCATGGTGATGGCCGACCTCGCCCGCGCGATGCACCTGCCCGTCGAGATGGACTGGATGGCGGTGTCGTCCTACGGCTCGGGGACCAAGTCCTCCGGCGTGGTCCGCATCCTGAAGGACCTCGACACCGACATCAGCGGCCGCCACGTGCTGATCGTCGAAGACATCATCGACTCCGGGCTGACGCTATCTTGGCTGGTCGGAAACCTGCAGTCCCGGAATCCGGCGTCGGTGGCGGTATGCACCATGCTCCGCAAGCCGTCCTCGGCGCAGATGGACGTCGAGGTCGCCTACACCGGTTTCGACGTCCCCGACGAGTTCGTCGTCGGTTACGGCCTGGACTACGCCGAGCGCTACCGCAACCTCCCCTTCATCGGCACCCTGGCCCCGGAGGTCTATGGGGGTGGCGGCACAGGAGGGAACACATCACGAGCTGGGTAGCGTTCAGTGTGGGAGTAGATCTGTCGGCGGCACCTCGCGTTACCGGTGTACCGTCAGGTATTCCTTATGCGCGGCCAGGGACGGCCGCCAGTGCGGAGCAGGCATGGCAGTGCCGCCGGCGGTCGGCGGGACGTGAGGCTGGTCAGGAGGGAACGGCCCCGGGCCTACGGGGTCGCTCGCGATGGAGTTGACGCGCTTTTTCAGGGGCCCGCTGCTACTGGTTCTGCTTGCGGTGCTGGTCATCACCATTACCCTCGGGTGGGCGAATTCGGGTGGATCCTCCACCCAGAAGGACACCGCGACCGTCGTTCAGCTCATCGAGCAGGGCAAGGTGAAGTCCGCCCAACTCACCGACAAGAACCAGACGATCCAGGTCACCACCATCGACGGGCAGACCTACCAGGCGAGCTTCATCCAAGGCCAGGGCCAGCAGCTTCAGCAAGACCTTCAGAAGCTGTTTGACCAGGGCAAGCTCAAGGGCGGATATGACGTTCAAATCCCCAAGAGCAACACCCTCCTCAGCCTGCTCCTGGGTACTTTCCTGCCTTACCTGCTGATCGCGCTGTTCTTCTTCTTCCTGTTGACCCAGATGCAAGGCGGCGGGTCGCGGGTCATGAACTTCGGCAAGTCGCGGGCCAAGCTGATCACCAAGGACACTCCCAAGACGACGTTCGCTGACGTGGCTGGCGCCGATGAGGCGATCGAGGAGCTCCAGGAGATCAAGGAGTTCCTGCAGAATCCCGCCAAGTTCCAGGCCATCGGGGCCAAGATCCCCAAGGGCGTGCTGCTGTACGGCCCGCCCGGCACCGGCAAGACGCTGCTGGCCCGTGCGGTGGCCGGCGAGGCGGGCGTGCCCTTCTACTCCATCTCCGGTTCTGACTTCGTCGAGATGTTCGTCGGCGTGGGCGCCTCCCGGGTCCGGGACCTGTTCGAGCAGGCGAAGGCGAACGCCCCCGCGATCGTCTTCGTCGACGAGATCGACGCCGTCGGCCGGCACCGCGGCGCGGGCCTCGGCGGCGGCCACGACG
>JAICUO010000144.1 GCA_025935815.1 Streptosporangiaceae bacterium | reverse complement strand
GGCCGGGGGAGCGGTGGCGGCCGGGGCGCGTGGCGTCCGGTACCGGTCGTACTCGGCGCGCCGCCCGGGGTCCAGGAGCGTCTGCGCCGCCTCGCTCGCCTCGATGAACTTGCGGGCCGCACCCGGATCGCCCACGGCGACGTCGGGGTGGTACTTCCTGGCCAGTTCGTGGAACGCGTGCCGGATCTCGCGCTCGGAAGAAGTGCTGGGCACGCCAAGCACCGCGTAGAGGTCGCGATCCATCTGCCCGGTCGCCCCCCGTGTCCGGCATGCTCGCGCGTGCCGAGCTGGTCGCCAAAAGGGAACGAAAGCAGTCTAAAAGGGCGCGGGCGGATCGGCGGTGGCCAGTCGCATGAGATTCGTTAGAGCTACCAGGGAACGGTCCCGAAGCGATCCACGAACCGCCCCGTCCCCGCCGGCGGGTCCTCGGTCGCGAGCGCCACGATCACGTCAGTCCCCTCCGTCACCGTCTGCGTCCCGCGATGCCCATTGAGGTCGGTCGCGGTGTAGCCAGGGTCGACGGCGTTGAAGCGGATTTCCGGCAGCCCCTTCGCGTACTGGGTGGTGAGCATGATCACCGCCGCCTTCGACGAGTTGTACAGCGGCGAGATGACCTGCGACTCGATGCGCGTCGGGTCGTGGGTAACCGCCTGCGACCCCAGGCCGCTGCTGACGTTGATCACCGACGGCGCCGCCGCCGCGCGCAGCAGGGGCAGGAACGCGCTGGTCACCCTCACGATGCCGGTGACGTTGGTCCCGAACACGAGCTCCGCGTCGGCCCCGGTCAGCTCGGCGACCGAGGTCCGCCGCCCGGTGATGCCCGCGTTGTTGATCAGCGTGTCGACGCGGCCTTCGCGGGCCGCCACGTCGGCGGCGGCGCGGGCGACCGAAGCACCGTCGCTGACGTCGATCACCACGAAGCGCGCCCCGATGCGATCAGCGGCGGCCCGGCCGAGCTCGCGGTTCCGCGCCCCAACGATCACGGTGTGGCCCAGTTCGGTCAGCCGCCGCGCGGTCTCGTAGCCGAGGCCCTTGTTCGCTCCGGTGATGAAGGTGATGGTGTCCATGAGCTTCAGCATCGCCGGGCCGCCGCGCGGCAACCAGGGATGCCTCGACGGTAGGAAAACCCGTACCCCCCACGGGCCGCCCTGCCGGGCCATGATGAAGAGATGAGCGTGACCGGCACCAGCCTCGGCGCGACCATTCACGCGTGGCGCGACCGGCTGACCCCGCAGGCCGTCGGCCTGCCCGTGCGCCGCTCCCGCCGGGCGGCCGGCCTGCGCCGGGAGGAGCTCGCCGAGCTCGCCGGGGTATCGGTCGACTACGTCGTCCGCCTCGAGCAGGGCCGCGCCACGACGCCGTCGCCGCAGATCGTCGGCGCCCTCGCCCGTGCCCTCCAGTTGTCTCGAGACGAGCGTGATCACCTGTACCGGCTGGCGGGCCTGCAGCCGCCCCCGGACGGCACCATCACCGACCACATCCCGCCCGGCATGCAGCGCGTGCTCACCCGGCTCGGCGAGACGCCGGTCGCGGTGTTCGCGGCGGACTGGCGGCTGATCTGGTGGAACCGCAGCTGGGCGGTCCTGATCGGGGATCCCTCGGGACTCGCCCCCGAGGACCGCAACCTGGTCAGGTCGCGCTTCCGCACCGCCGCCGACCGCAGCCGCCTCGCGGCCTGGCCGGTCATCTCCGAGAACGTTGCGGAGTCGGACCGCGCGATCGTCGCCGACCTGCGCCGCGCATCCGCGCGCTACCCGAACGACGCCCGCCTGAGCGCGCTGATCAGCCGGACGCTGGCGGGCAATCAGCGCTTCGCCGCGCTATGGCGCGACGGGGCGGTCGGCTGGCACGTCGAGGAGCGCAAGACCATCCGGCGCCCCGGCGTCGGCGATATCACCGTGGACTGCGACGTGCTCAGCGACAGCAGCACCGACCTGAAGATCGTCATCTACACCACCGTCCCCGGCAGCGAGGACGAGACCAAGCTTGACCTCGCCCGCGTGGCCGGCGTCCGCCCCGCCCGGGCCTGACCCGCCACCCGACCCGGCGCTAAGTCGCCCCCGCGACCTGTGCATAACACAAGGTGAGATACTTGCTACATGGAGCGATACCCGAACATAAGCGACCACGGCCTGATCGGTGACCTCCAGACGGCCGCCCTGGTATCCACCGACGGCGTCGTGGACTGGTTCTGCTGCCCGCGCTTCGACTCGCCGAGCGTCTTCGCGTCCTTGCTGGACGCCGGCCAGGGCGGGCACTTCCGCCTCGCGCCCGACCGCGACGACTACGTCAGCCGCCAGCTGTACTTGCCGGACACCGCCGTGCTGATCACCCGGTTCCTCACCGCCGACGGCGTCGGCGAGGTCTACGACTTCATGCCGGCCGCCGGCAAGCGGGCCACTGACCGGCACCGGCTCGTCCGCCAGGCCCGCGTCGTGCGCGGCACGATGCGGTTCACCCTGGACGTGCAGCCCCGGTTCGACTACGCCCGCGCCGCCCATGAGGTGCACATCACCGAAGACGGCGCCACCTTCACCCCAAGGGCCAAGGCCAAGAACCTGCCCGCCCTCACCATCCACATGGCCACCTCCGGGCACGGCGCCCGCCCGCCGCTCACGCCCGCCGGCAAAGGCAGCAACGGCACCGGCGGCGTCACCGCCACGCAAGTCCTCAGCGCCGGCCAGTCCTGGAGCGTCGTGCTGGAATCCGGTGGCGCCACCCCGCGCCGCCTCCGCAACGACGACATCCATGACCTGCTCATCGACACCGTCTCGTTCTGGCGGGGCTGGCTGCACGGGTCCACCTACCGGGGCCGCTGGCGCGAGATGGTCGCCCGCGCGGCGATCACCCTCAAGCTCATGCAGTACGCCCCCACCGGCGGCCTCGTCGCCGCCCCGACCGCCGCGCTCCCCGAGCAAGTCGGCGGCGAGCGGAACTGGGACTACCGCTACACCTGGATCCGCGACGGCTCGTTCTCCATTTACGCCCTGCTCGGCCTCGGGTTCACCGAGGAGGCCGACGCCTTCGTCACCTGGCTGAAGGATCGCGCCAGCGAGCAGGCGGGGCGCGAATCGGGCCCGCTCAAGATCATGTACCGCGTCGACGGGTCCAGCGACCTGACCGAGGAGACCCTGGATCACCTCGAAGGCTGGCGGGGGTCCCGGCCGGTGCGCATCGGCAACGGCGCCTCCGACCAGCTGCAGCTGGACATCTACGGCGAGGCGATGGACGCGCTGTGCCACGCTAACCGCAGCGGGGTGCAGGTCACCCACCAGAGCTGGAAGGAGACGGCCAGCCTCATTGACTGGCTGTGCGAGCACTGGGACCAGCCGGACGAGGGAATCTGGGAGACGCGCGGCGGCCGCAAGGACTTCCTCTACGGCCGGGTCCAGGCCTGGGTCGCGTTCGACCGCGCGCTCCACATGGCCACCGCCATCGGCCGGCCCGCCGACACCGAGCGCTGGGCCACCGAGCGAAACGAGGTCTACAACGAGATCTTCCGCGCCGGCTGGAACGAGAAGCTCAGCGCCTTCACCCAGTTCTACGGCAGCGACGTGCTGGACTCGGCGCTGCTGATGATGCCGCTGCAGGGGCTCATCGCGCCCCGCGACCCGATGTGGCTGGACACGCTGCGGGCCATCGACCGCACGCTCGTCTCCGACAGCCTCGTCTACCGCTATGATCCCGGCGCGTCACCCGACGGGCTCCAAGGCGATGAGGGCACGTTCTCGCTGTGCACGTTCTGGTACGTCGAGGCCCTGGCCCGTGCCGGCCGGCTGGACGAGGCCCGGCTGACCTTCGAGAAGATGTTCACCTACGCCAACCACCTCGGCTTGTTCTCCGAGGAGATTGGCAGCACCGGCGAGCAACTCGGCAACTTTCCGCAGGCCTTCAGCCACCTGGCCCTGATCACCGCCGCAGTGAACCTCGACTACCAGCTCGATCACGGCGCGGGCATCCTGCCCGCCAGCTTCGCCTGACGCCGAAAGGATTCCCTTCCCAGCAGGAACCCGGTACGTAACGGGCCGGCCTCCAATCCAATTGATTTGCTCTGCCGTATATCAGAAGCAGTAGTCGATGGCCTGCGACGCTGAGGGGAAGCGAAGCCATGCGGCTTTTGGAGCGGGAAGCGCAACTGAGGGTTCTCAACGACTATGCCGCGCAGGCGCGCGCCGGTGAGGGTCGGCTGATCCTCGTCGCCGGGGAGGCCGGGGCCGGCAAGTCCGCGCTGGTTGAGCACCTGCAGTTCCGGCTGCCCGCGGCTACCTGGCACTGGGGCGCCTGTGATGGCCTGTTCACCCCGCGCCCCCTCGGCCCGCTGTTCGACATCGCCGACACGCTCGGCGGCGAGCTGCTGGAGCTGTGCCGCTCGGGCGCGCCCCGGGACGAGCTGTTCAGCGCCCTGCTCCGGCAGGTTAGCTCCGCGGGCGAGCTGCAGGTCGTGGTCATCGAGGACGTCCACTGGGCCGATGAGGCGACCATCGACCTGCTTCGCTTCCTGGGCCGGCGGGTCAAGAACGTCCCTGTCCTGCTCATCGCCACCTACCGCGACGAGGGCCTGACCGCGATCGACCCGCTGCGCGTGGCCCTGGGGGACCTGGCCACCCAGCGGCCGGTCCGGCGCATGAGCCTGCCGCCGCTGTCGCCGGACGCCGTCGCGATACTCGCCGGCGGCAGTGGCCTCGATCCGGCCGAGTTGTACCGGCTGACCGGCGGCAACCCGTTCTACGTCAGCCAAGCGGTCCAGGCCGGGACGAGCGACGTCCCCCCCTCCGCGCGGGACGCGGTGCTCGCCCAGGCCGCCCGGCTCGGCGCCTACGCACGCGGGATGCTGGACGCGGCCGCGCTGATCGGCGGGCGGCTTGAGCTCGCGCTGCTGGACACGGTCGCCGACTGCCCGGCCTCGGCCATCGACGAGCTGCTGGCCTCGGGGCTGATCGGCGGGGATGACACGACGCTGCGCTTCCGGCATGAGATCGCCCGGCTCGCGGTCGAGGCGACGGTCACCTCGCCCCGGCGCCGCGCCATCCACGCCCGGATCCTGACCGCGCTGCAGACCGTGGGGTGCGACGACGACGCCCGGATGGCGTTTCACGCCGAGGCGGCCGGCAATGGCCCGGCGGTGGTCCGGCACGCCGCGGCGGCCGCGCGCCGGGCCGCCGAGCTGGCCTCCCACCGCGAGGCGGCTGCGCAGTTCGAACGGGCGCTTCGCTTCGCCAACTCCGCCGATCCGCGCACCGTCGCCGGGCTCTACGGCGACTTCGCGCGCGAGGCGCGACTGCTGGACCGTTGCCAGGAGGCGGCCGACGCTCACGGCCACGCCCTTGACCTATGGCGCGAGATCGGCGACCGGCAGCGGGAGGGCGACACGCTGCGGCTGCTTGGCCTGTCGCTGGGCGCGCTGAACCAGGGCGAGGAAGGCATCGCCGCCATCCAGGACTCGGTCGACCTGCTAGAGCCGCTCGGCCCGACCGCCGAGCTTGCCTGGGCCTACGCCAGCCTCGCCAACAAGTGGATGGTGCGCGGCCGCAACGCGGAAGCCATGCGGCTCGCCCGCCAGGCCCAGGCGATCGCCAGGCCACTGGGCCTGACTGAGCTGGTCAGCGACGCGCTGAACACCGAGGCGTGCACCGTTCACGCGATGGGCGGTCACTGGGAGGGCCTGATGCGCCAGGCCCTGGGGACCGCGCTGACCGGGCAGCACGAGAATGAGGCCGGCCGGGCGTACGTGAACCTGCACGCGCTTCATGTCGCCGACCGGAACTGGGGCGCCGCGCAGTCCTGCTTCGCCGAGGCGATCGCCTACTGCGATGACCATGACATCACCACCTACGCCGTTTCCCTGCGCTCCGAGCACGCGTGCGTCCTGGAGCGCACCGGCCGCTGGGACAAGGGCGTGGACCTGTGCGAGCGGTTGCTGGCCGACGCGCAACTGCCCCCGCAGACCCGGCTCTGGCCGCTCAGCCACCTGGGCGCCATGCTGGCCCGGCAAGGAAGCGCGTCCCCAGCGTGGGAGGCCCTCGACCAGGCCCTGAACGACGCCGTAGGGACCGGCGAGCGGTTTTCCATCGTTCCCGTGCGGCTGGCCCGCGCGGAGGCGCGGTGGCTGCGCGGCGACCGCGACGCCGCCCGGGCCGAGGCCGAGGAAGCGGACGACATGGCTGAGGGCTGTGACGAGTGGGACCGGGGGGCGGTCGCTGTCTGGCTGCGGCGCACTGGCTCCGCCCGGCCGCCGCGCGGTGAGGTCGCGGCGCCGTTCCAGCGGCAGCTGGAGGCCGACTGGGAAGGCGCGGCCCGCTACTGGCTCGACCTGGACTGCCCCTATGAGGCCGGCCTGGCCCTGCTCGGGTCGACCCGTGAATCGCTGCTCCGCGAGGCGCTGTGCGTCTTCACCAGCCTGGGGGCCAAGGCGGCGATGCGGGTCACCCAGCAGAAGATGCGCCGGCTCGGCATCCGGTCGATCCCGGCCGGCCCGCGCCGGGCGACGCGGGAGAACCGCCTCGGGCTGACCCGCCGCGAGCAGGAGGTCCTCGACCTGGTCTCGGCGGGCCTCACCAACGCGGAGATCGCGGTCAAGCTGTTCATCTCGGTCAAGACCGTCGACCACCACGTGTCCTCGGTCCTGGCCAAGCTGGGCGTGCCCTCCCGGGGTGCCGCCGCCAAGTGGGCGTTCAAGATGAGCCCGGCCGTGTGACCGTGCTACTCGAACGGGACGCGCAGCTGGCGTCATTGCGGGATTACGCCGCCGACGCGGGGCGCGGGGAGGGCCGGCTAGTCCTCATATCCGGGGAGGCCGGCGTCGGGAAAACGACGCTGGTCGAGCGGTTGCAAGGGGACCTGCCCGCGGCGAGCTGGCACTGGGGGGCCTGTGATGGCTTGTCCACCCCGCGTCCCCTCGGCCCGCTCTTCGACATCGCCGAGAGCGCCGGCGGCGAGCTGCTGGCGCTGTGCCAGGCCGACGTTCCCCGCGATGAGCTGTTCAGCGCCGTGCTGCGCCAAGTCAGCGGCAGCCCGGCGGCCGAGCCGAACGTGCTCGTCATCGAGGATGCGCACTGGGCCGATGAGGCCACAATCGACTTGCTGCGGTTCCTTGGCCGACGGATCCGGAACGCTCCGGTCCTGCTGCTGATCACCTATCGCGATGAGGGCCTGGCCGCGAACGATCCGCTTCGGGTGGTGCTGGGGGACCTCGTGACCCAGCGGCCGGTGCGGCGCATGAGCCTGCCGCCGCTGTCGCGGCACGCGGTGGCGTTGCTCGCCGACGACAGCGGCCTCGATCCGGCCGAGCTTTACCGGCTGACCGGCGGCAATCCGTTCTACGTGAGCCAGGCGGTCCAGGCCGGGACGAGCAACGTCCCGGCCTCCGCCCGGGACGCGGTGCTGGCCCAGGCCGCCCGGCTGACCGGCGGCGCGCGGGCGGTACTGGACGTGGCCGCCTTGATCGGTGCCCGGGTCGAGCCCGCGCTGCTGGAACAGGTCTGTGGCGGCGGCGAAGGCCCGGCCGATGAGCTCGTTGTCTCCGGGCTGCTGGCTGAGGACGGGATGGCCCTGCGGTTCCGGCATGAGATCGCGCGGCTGGCGATAGCGGTGACCATTCCCGCGCACCGGCGCCGGGACATCCACGCGCGGATCCTGGCCGCGCTGGAGGAGCGGCAGCGCGACGACGACCCGCGGATGGCGTTTCACGCGGAGGCGGCGGGCGATGCCCCTACCGCGCTACAGCATGCGAGTGCCGCCGCCCGCCGGGCGGCCGCGCTGGGCGCCCACCGGGAGGCGGCCGCCCAGTTCGAGCGGGCGCTCCGGTTCGCCGACGCGGCCGATCCCCGGACCATCGCCGGGCTCTACGGAGGCTTCGCGCATGAGGCTATGCTGCTCAATCGCTGCCAGGAGTCGGCCGATGCCTATCGCCGCGCGCTCGCCCTATGGCGGCAGATCGGGGACCGGCGGCGCGAGGGAGACACCCACCGGCTGCTTGGCTTGTCGCTCGGCAAGCTGCACAAGGGCGAGGAGTCCGTCGCCGCCATCCAGGCCGCGATCCAGGTCCTTGAGCCGCTCGGCCCGACCGCCGAGTTGGGCTGGGCTTATGCCGGCCTCGCCGCTCGCTGGACGGTACGCGGCCGTAATCAGGAGACCATCGAGCTAGCCCGCAAGGCCCAGGCCATCGCGGCGCCGCTTGGCCTCACCGCACTGACTAGCGACGCGCTGAACTCAGAGGCGTGCGCTCGGCACGAGCTCGGCGGAGACGCGGAATGGGCAGGCCTGATGCGCCGGGCCGTGGACGCCGCGCTCGCCGGGCGGCACCAGAGGGAGGCGGGCCGCGCTTACGCGAACATGCATGCTTGCCACGTCGCCGACCGGAACTGGAGTGCCGCGCAGTCCTGTTACGCCGAGGCCATCGCCTACTGCGACGACCATGACATCCCCGCCTACTCTGCCTTCCTGCGCTCGGAACACGCGTGCGTCCTGGAGCGCACCGGCAACTGGGACGCGGCTGTGGCTCTCTGTAAGCAAGTGCTGGCTGACGGGGCAATACCGCCGCACACCCGGTTCTGGCCACTCAGCTTCCTGGGCGTGATCTGGGCTCGTCAGGGAGCGGCGTCCGCGTGGGAGCAGCTCAACCAGGCGTTGAGAGAAGCCGCCGGTTCTGGCGACCGGAGTTCGATTGTCCCGGTGCGGCTGGCTCGCGCGGAGGCGCTGTGGCTGTCCGGCGACCTGGAGAACGCCGGGACCGAGGCCGAGCTGGCCGATGACATGGCCGATGGCTGTGACGAGTGGGACCGGGGGGCGGTCGCCGTCTGGCTGCGCCGCACCGGCTCGGCCCGGTCGCCGCGGGGTGCGGTCGCCGCGCCCTTCCAGCGGGAGCTTGCCGCCGACTGGGAAGCCGCGGCCCGCCTCTGGACCGACCTGGGCTGCCCCTACGAGGCAGGCCTGGCGCTGCTCGGAGCCACCGCGGAAGCTCCGCTCCGCCAGGCGCTGCGGATCTTCACCAGCCTCGGCGCCCGGACCACCGCCGCCCTCACCCAGCAGAAGATGCGCCGGCTCGGCATCCGGTCGATCCCGATCGGGCCACGGCAGGCGACGCGGGAGCACCCGCGCGGGCTGACCCGGCGCGAGCAGGAGGTCCTCGCGCTGATCGTCGCCGGGCTCACCAACGCGGAGATCGCCGCCAAGCTGTTCATCTCCGGCAAGACGGTTGACCACCACGTGTCGTCGATACTGGCCAAGCTGGACGTGCCCACCCGGGGGGCCGCCGTGCAATGGGTCTCAGGCTAGGCCCTGCCGCCGTCTGACCAGCAGGCGCCGCTCCGGGCCAGTCGGCGCCAGGCCGATCGCCGCCTCCAGCGCCGCGCCGGCTTCGGCGGCCCGCCCGAGCCGGGCCAGCGCGTCCGCGCGGGCGGCATGCCACAAGTAGGAGCGCTCCAGCCCGTCGATCGCGTCCAGCGCGGCGAGCATCGCCGCCGCGCCATCCCGCTCGCCCACCGCCACCGCCCGGTTCAGCAGCACCGCCGGGTTAGCACCCAGCGCCGCCATCAGGTCATACAGCGAAACGATCCGCTCCCAGTCGGTATCTTCCCAGCTGGCGGCGGTGCTGTGGCAGGCCGACAGGTGCGCCTGCAGCTGGTAGGGCCCGGCCGCGCCGCCCGAGTGCCGGACCGCTTCCGCCAGCAGCCCGGTGCCCTCGGCGATCATCGCGTGATCCCACAAGCTCCGGTCCTGATCCCGCAGCAGCACCGGCTCGTGACCGTCTTGCCCAGCGCCATTTTGGCCGGCACCGGCGGGCCGGGTGCGGGCGGGCCGCCGCGCGGCCGTGAGCAGCAGCAGCGCGAGCAGGCTGATGATCTCCGGCTCGCCCGGCATCAGGTCGCTCAGCAGCCGCGCCAGCCGGATGGCCTCCAGCTCGTAGTCGATCCGGGTCACCGCGTCGCCGCTACTCGGCGAGTGCGCCTCGGTCGCGATGAGGTGCACCACCGCCAGCACGGCCGGGAGTCGTTCGGGCAACTCGCTGTCGGCGGGGACCTTGTACGGGATCCGCGCGGCGGCGATCTTTTGCCGCGCCCGGACCAGCCGCTTGGCCATCGTCTGCTCCGGCACCCCGAACGCCCGCGCTATCGCCGCCACGTCCAGGCCGGCCAGCGTCCGCAGCGAGAGCGCCACCCGCGCCTCTGGCGACAGGGCTGGATGACAGCAGGTAAAGATCAACCGCAAGATATCGTCCCGAACGCTCCCTGCCTCCTGCGTCATTTCAATCACCGCCTCCGCGATGTCGGGAGCGCGCTCGGGAGCGCTGTAGCTGGCGGCGATCTCCTTCGCCGGGCGCGCCGCTTCCCGGCGGACGATGTCCAGGGCCTTGTTCCGCGCGGTGACCAGCAGCCAGGCGCGCGGATCGCGCGGCACGCCTGACTGCGGCCAGGCCCGCAGCGCCGCCAGCGCCGCCTCCTGCACCGCGTCCTCGGCGAGCTGCAAGCTGCCGAACGTCCGGGTGAGCGTCGCCAGCACGCTGGCCCCCGCCACCCGGATCGTCAGCGCGAGCTCATCGGCGGGGTCGGACAAGGGTCAGTTCTGCTTGTTCAGCTCGAGCACGGGCCGCAGTTCCACCTTGCCGCCGTCCCAGGCCGCCGGGATCTTGGCGGCCCACTTGATCGCGTCGTCCAGGTCGGCCGCCTCGATCAGGAAATAGCCGCCGAGCACCTCCTTGGCCTCGGCGTAGGGGCCGTCGGTGACGACCACGTCGCCGCCCTTGCCGCCGGCGACGGTGATGGTCGTCGACATCTCCGGCGGGAGCAGCGCCTCGCCACCCTTGATGACGCCGGCCGGCCCCGCCTCGGCCATGAACTCCCCGTACCCCGGCGAGACGCTGCGCTCGCCCGGCGCGGGCACGTCACCCGGCTGCATGAAGTACTGGTCGACGGGCTGGTACAGCAGTGCCAGGTACAAAGCCATGTCGTTGATCCTCCCGTTGGGGCGGCCTGATCCGCCCGCTCGCCATAAGGACGATCATCCCCCGGCTGGGAGGACACTCCCGCCTAGATGTTCTTCCAGACGGTGATGTCGAGTGACATCCCGGCCGGCTCGTTTCGGGTGACCCGGATGAAGGCGACGTCCCCGCTGGCCCCCGACGAGCACAGGTCCGCGTGCCTGGCCGGCCTGATCTCGTCGAGCGACTGGGCTTGGTCGCTCGTCTGCCGGACGGTGCTGAGGCACGACTCGAACGTTGGCGCCGCGCCGCGCGGCAAGAAGGTGATGTGGCCAGCCGATGACAGGTACCCGCTGTCAACTTCGAGGTCGGTGCTCATCCCGGGAAAGACCTGCAGCCGGGCTCCCTGCCCGGCGAGGTTGATACCCCAGCCGTCATCCAGGCGGAAATCCGCCGCTTTCCACATGATGGCTCCATTTACCGAGCTAATTTGCGCGGTGTACTTGCGCGGCGTGGCGACCAGCAGCGCGATGGCGGCGCCGATGCCGCAGACGGCCAGGACCGTTCGCCACATGACGCCCAAGGCCGACATCCGGAGCGCGGTCGCGGGCGGCATCGGGGCATGCTCGGGCATCGGGGGCGGCGCGGCTGGTCGCACCCGCGCGTCGTACACGGCGCGGCGTCGGGGGTTGAGCAGCGTTTCCGCTGCCTCCAGCGCCTCCATGAACTTACGGGACGCGTCTGGGTCACCCCGGTTGACGTCCGGGTGCCGCCTCTTGGCCACCTCCCGGAACGCGTGCCTGATTTCCGCCTGGGACGCGCCAATCGGCACGCCCAGCACGCCATAAAGATCACGATCCATCATCCGGCCTGCCTCCGCCCAGTAGCAACGAAAGACGTGCCCAGTCTAGAAAAAACGCTCAAATACGAACATGGCATATCGAAGCGCGCCGCGAATCCCGCACGGTGGCGCCGCGGGTGACCGCCGGACGCCGCCCGGAGCGCCCCTTTGCGGTGCCCCGCTACGCCTGCACCGACTCTCCCGCCCCAGGAGTGCTGCCCCGTTAATAGAGAGGCCTCAGCGGAGCCGCGTAAGTTTCCTGTAGGTTCCACGCCGGAAACGCGTTTGCGCCGCCGGCGGCTTGTCGTCGATCATGACGGCCATGGGCCACCTGGAAGTCGCGCACGTCGACTACTACCTTCCCGACGGGCGGATGCTGCTCGACGACGCGAGCTTCCGGGTCGGGCAGGGCGATTCGGTCGCGCTGGTCGGCGCGAACGGCGCCGGCAAGAGCACGCTGCTCAAGATCGTCGCCGGGGAGCTGAAGCCGCACGCGGGCACGGTCACCACCAGCGGCGGGCTTGGCGTCATGCCGCAGTTCGTCGGCTCCGTGCGCGACGACCGGACAGTCCGCGACCTTCTGGTGTCCGTCGCCCGGCCGGGCATCCGGGACGCGGCCCGCGCCGTGGACGCGGCCGAGGTGGCGATCATGGAGCGCGATGACGAGGCCGCCCAGCTGGCCTACGCGCAGGCGCTGAGCGACTGGGCCGACGTCGGCGGCTATGAGGCCGAGACGACCTGGGACATGTGCACGATGGCCGCCCTTGGCGTCCCCTATGAGCAGGCCCAGTGGCGTGGCGTGTCGACCCTGTCCGGCGGCGAGCAGAAACGCCTGGTGCTGGAGGCGCTGCTGCGCGGCCCGGATGAGGTGCTGCTGCTCGACGAGCCGGATAACTACCTGGACGTGCCGGGCAAGCGCTGGCTGGAGGGCCAGCTGCGGGAAACCCAGAAGACCGTCCTGTTCGTCTCCCACGACCGCGAGCTGCTCGCCCAGGCCGCCGCCAAGGTCGTCAGCGTCGAGCCCGCGCCCGGTGGCTCGGACGTGTGGGTCCACGGCGGCGGTTTCGCCACCTACCACGAGGCCCGCGAGCACCGGTTCGAGCGCTTTGAGGAGCTGCGCCGCCGCTGGGATGAAAAGCACGAGCAGCTCAAGCGCCTCGTGCGGGACCTGCAGCAGTATGCGGCGCGCAGCGCCGAGATGGCCTCCCGGTACGCCGCCGCGCAGACTCGGCTGCGCAAGTTCGAGGAGGCCGGCCCGCCGCCGGAACCGCCCCGCAAGCAGGACATCCGGATGCGGCTGCGCGGCGGCCGGACGGGCGTCCGTGCGCTGACCTGCGCGCGGCTGGAGCTCACCAGCCTGATGCGGCCCTTCGACCTAGAGGTCTTCTACGGCGAGCGGGTCGCCGTGCTCGGCTCGAACGGGTCGGGCAAGTCGCACTTCCTGCGGCTGCTGGCCGGCCAGCCGGTCGCGCACACCGGGACCTGGAAGCTGGGCGCCCGGGTCGTCCCCGGCTTCTTCGCCCAGACGCACGCCCATCCCGAGCTCGAGGGCCGGACCCTGGTCGCCATCTTGTGGGACGTCCACGCCAAGGACCGCGGCGCCGCGATGAGCGTCCTGCGCCGGTATGAGCTGGAGCGGCAGGGCGACCAGGCCTTCGGCAAGCTGTCGGGCGGGCAGCAGGCGCGCTTCCAGATCCTGCTGCTGGAGCTCGAAGGCGCGACCGCCCTGCTGCTGGACGAGCCAACCGACAACCTCGACCTGGAGTCGGCCGAGGCCCTGCAAGATGGCCTCGAGGCCTACGAGGGCACCGTCGTGGCGGTGACCCACGACCGCTGGTTCGCGCGCTCGTTCGACCGGTACCTGGTCTTCGGCGCCGACGGCATGGTCCGCGAGGCATCCGAGCCGGTCTGGGACGAGGCCCGCGTCAACCGCGCCCGCTAGTCAGCCCGGGCCGCCTTCACCGGAAATCTTCCACCCAAGGCCACCGAGAGCGGGGAACCAGAGAAAAATATCCGCAAATCTTGCGCCCCGGCCTTATATTCGCCGCCTTCGATGGCTATGGCGTCAGACTTGCCAGGAGCGCCCGCCGGCCACGGGACGGCACCGGTTTTTCGATTGGCTAGCGGTCGGACGGCCCGGATACACTCTGGGCTCGTGGCTCTTGTGGTGCAGAAATATGGCGGATCGTCGGTTGCCGACGCGGACGGTGTCAAGCGGGTAGCGCAGCGGATCGTCAAGACCCGCAAAGACGGAGACCAGGTCGTGGTCGTCGTC
>JAICUO010000352.1 GCA_025935815.1 Streptosporangiaceae bacterium | reverse complement strand
GTCGTACCCGTGGATGCTCGCCTGCGGGTAGGCGCGGGCTAGCAAGATGGCGGCCACGCCGTGCCCGCAGCCGACGTCGGCGACCCGGCCGCCGTCGGCGAGCCGGCCGACCACGCCGGGCAGGGCCGGGATCCACTCGGTAGTGAGGCTGGCGGTGTAGCCAGGGCGGAAGAACCGCTCGGTGCCCTCGAAGACCGCGGGGTCCTGCTCATGCCAGGGGATGCCGGCACCGGTGCGGAAGGCCTCGGCGAGGCGGTCAATGCCGGCGAACCAGCCGCGGGTGAGGGTGGCGCCGCCGGCCAGGAAGGCCGGCGATGCCTCGTGGGCGAGCACCGCGGCGGCCTCGGCCGGCAGCGTGTACCGCCCGTCGCCCTCCCGGTAGGTGAGGAACCCGGCGGCGGCCTGCTGGGACAGCCACTCCCGCAGGTAGCGGGCCGCGGTGCCGGTGCGGTCGGCCAGTTCGCCTTCGGTTGCCGGACCGCCGTCGGCGAGTGCCCGGTACAGCCCGAGCTGGTCACCGACCGCCACCATGGCCGTGGTGGCCGCGCCGGTCATCGCGCCGAGCAGCCGGTGGACGTTCTGCTCGATCAGTTCAGTGTTCAACGGAAACCCTCCGTGTCGTGGATGGATCAGGGTCGTGGATGGGCCAGGCCTGCCGCCGACGCTAGGCGGCGGCCGGCGCGCCCGGGTGAGCCGGACATGAGGCGAACCTGAGGCAGCCGCCTCAGGTTCGCCTCAGCCTGGGCTCACCGGCGCTGCCCCCGCCGTCCCTACGGTGATCCCGACGCCGGTGACGGGAATCCGCAGCGGCCGCCATTACGTACTGAAGGGAGCACGACATGCACATACAGGTCATCACGTTCAAGCTGGATGGCATCGACGACGCGGCGTACCAGGCGCACGCCGAGCAGCACGCGCCCGCGTTCGCCGCGATGCCGGGCCTGCGCGCGAAGATCTGGCTAGCCAACCAGCAGGCCAACACCTACGGTGGTATCTACGCGTGGGACGACGTTGCCGCGATGCGGGCCTACCAGGGCGGGAAGATCTTCCAGGGGTTGCAGGCGAACCCGCACATGGTAGAGGTGACCGTCAGGGACTTCTCAGTCCTGGCCGACCCCACGAAGGTGACCCGAGGCGGGTACTGACACATGACGCGAGCACGACCGGGCAGGCGATGAGCGGGACGCTGCGAACATTGCTGGGTGCCCGGGCGGCCGCCGTAGTCGGCCGGCAGGCGGAGCGCGCGGTGCTGCTCGGCCTCGCCGAGCATGACCGCCCATTGGTCGTGGCCGTGCACGGCATCGCCGGGATCGGGAAATCCGCGCTGCTCGCCGCGTTCGCCGAGGACGCGCGAGGCCGCGGCGCCGTCGTCGTGCGCTTGGACTGCGGCGGCATCGAGCCGACCGAGCGCGGTTTCCTCGCCGCGCTCGACCGCGCGATCAGGGCGCTGCGAGCTGAACCGCCCGGCGGGACTCCGGTGATGGCGACGGTCGCCGGGGCGGCCGCCGCGCTCAGCGGCCTCGGCGACCGGGTGGTGCTGGTTCTGGATACCTACGAACAGCTCCGGTTGCTGGACACCTGGCTGCGGCAAGAGCTCGTGCCGGGCCTGCGCGACAACACCCGGCTGGCCCTGGCGGGCCGCGAGCCGCTCGTCACCGCCTGGATCACTGATTTCGGGGACCTGCTGGCCGTGGTCCCGCTAGCGAACCTGGCGGCCGCGGACGCCGACGCGCTGCTGCGCCGCGAGGGGCTCAGCGGCGCGGACGCCGCCCGGGTTACCCGCTTCACCCACGGGCACCCGCTGGCACTGCGGCTGGCCGCCTCCGCGCGGGGTGCCCGCCCGGACCTCACGGTGCCCGACGCCGCGGTCGCCACCGTGGTCACCGAGCTCGCCCGCGTCTACCTTTCCGGCCTCGGCCAGCCGACCCGGGCCGTGCTCGACGCCGCCTGCACGCTGCGCAGGCCGACCATGTCGCTCCTGGGCGCCCTGCTGCCGGAGGTAGCCCCCAACGACGCCTACGACCTGCTGCGCCCGCTGCCGTTCGTCGAGTTCGGACCGGACGGCCTGGTCCTGCACGACACCGTGCGCGAAGTCGTCGCGGCGCTGCTGCGGGTCAACGATCCGACGGCCTACCGGGCCCACCGGATCGCCGCCTGGCGGCAACTGCGGCGGGAACTGCGCACCGCCCCGCCGGCGGACCTGTGGCGCTACACCGCCGACCTGCTCTACCTCATCGAGAACCCGGCCGTGCGGGAGGCGTTCTTCCCCACCACCAGCCACCGGTACGCGATCGAGCCGGCCCGGCCGGCCGACGAAGCCCAGATCACCGCCATCGCCCGCGCGCACCAGCCCACCGAGGCAGTCGCCCTGACGCGGTCCTGGTGGGACGCGATGCCGTCCGCGTTCCGGGTCGCGCGCGACCCCGACGGGTCCCCCGCCGCGTTCCAGTGCCTGTGCGAGGCGACCTCGGTGCCGGCGTGGCTCCTGGCCGCGGACCCGGTGGCCGCCACCTGGCGCGAGCACCTGCGCGCCAACCCAGTGCCACGGGGCCAGCAGGTGCTCTTCCTGCGCCACATGCTGGCCGCCGATGGCGGCGAGGCCACGACGCCGGCCAACGCCGCCTTGATCCTCGACCTCAAGCGGCGCTACCTGGAAATGCGGCCCCGGCTCCGGCGCATCTACTCGCAGGCCGCGGATCCCGCCGCGAGGCTGGCCCAGATCGCGCCGCTCGGATTCGCCCGCCTCCCGGACAGCGCCGCCGAGGTCGGGGAAACCACCTACCATGCCCTCTACAACGACTTCGGGCCGTCTTCGATCGACGGCTGGCTGACCGATCTCGCCGCGCGGGAAATGCTCATCGACAGCCACGCCCTGCTCGATCCCGAGCGCCGCCAGCTCATCCTGGACGACACCCGCGCCAACCTCACCAAGCTCGAATTCGACGTCCTGCAGTACCTGCACGAGCGCGAAGGGCGGCTCGTGAGCCGGGCGACGCTGCTGCGCGACGTATGGGGCTATGACTGGAGCGGCGGCAGCAACGTCGTGGAGGTCGTGATCAGCGCCCTGCGCCGCAAGCTCGGCGACCGGGCCGCCAGCCTGCAGACGGTGCGCGGCGCCGGCTACCGCTTCACCACCCCGCCCTGACCCCTCACGGGACAGCAGGTAACCCAGTGATAATCCCGGTGAAGCGGCCAGCGGGACCGCTGCGGACCAGGGCGCGGGCGCTACCGCCTCCCGCGCCCCGGCGACAGCTCAGCCGCTGGCCGTGATGCCGAGCTGGCTGAGCATCTCCGCCTGGTCGAAGTAGAGATGGAAGCTGGTGATCTTGCCCTCCTCGAACTCGTAGACGCCGCAGAAATCGAGCTGCGCCCGCTTGCCGGTCGGCTGGATCTCGCCGCCGGGCGCGCGCAGCACGCCGGTGTGCGTGCCGACAGCGCGGCCCTCGTGCACGCCGCCGCGGGCGTCGGCGTGGATGGAGATGATCTCCAGCTGGTTGTCCGGGAAGGCTTCGTTGTACATGTCCCAGAGCGCGTCGGCGGCATCGCGGCCAGTGAGCCGCATCCCGCCGGGTGTCCTGGCCGCAAGCCGGTGCAGGTCGATGCCCGCCAGCCAGCCCTCGCGGTCCTTGGCGTTCCACAACTGAATGTCACGCTCGATCAGGCTCCTGACGTCGCCGTCACGCACGGACGTGAACACCAGCTCGTACTCCTCGACGCCGTGGATCTGCGCGTGCGTCACCTCGGACATGTTGACCCGCAGTCGCGCGCCGGCTGTCCTGCTAGCGGCGAGCGCGTCCTTGCTTTCCCACGCGGTGATGACAAGGCACCGGCCGGTGACCCGGTCCGCCATCAGCTGCGCGCTGGCCAGGCCGCCCATGCCCATGAGGGCGGGGACCGCCGTGTTGCGGAATTCCTGGATGAGCGCGTCGATGTTCTGCGTCGCGCAGGAGACATGGGTTATCCGCACGCCGGCTCCGGCCCCGGGGCGGCTGCGCCGGACGAAGACCGGCACGTCGTACTCCTCGACCGTCACGGTCGCGTGCAGGCGCTCGGCGACCTCCTTGCGTGAGACCTGTACGGCCTGCTCGCTGGCCGTCAGCGCGTCGAGGCTGTCCCAGTAGGACGCGACCACGCAAGTGCCCAAGTCGGCGTTGGCGAGGCAGGCGAGGCCCCGGTTACCGTGCTGCGCCTCGACGTGCGGCTGGACGGTTCCTTCCATGTAGCGAGTCGCCTCGCCGAGCTGAGCTGGATCCCCGGCCAGCGTGTTCATCCGTGCGTACATGCTCTACCCCCTATCCGGATCGCGGCGTTGCGGCCCAGTGTCCCGAGTCAAACACCGCCCGGATGGGGGGACAAGACTGTCATCTATAGAACCTGGCGCCCGATCGTGACCTACATGGCCTGGTCAGGCATTAGATCCGCCTTCAACTAACGGTGCCGTTCGGCCTCGGGCGCCGCGGTGGGCTAGGACTGGAGCGGCGCCGGCAAGGGGGGTGAAACGCCGGATTAATGGACGAGGAACGGAACCGCGCTAGCGCACGGAGACCGGAATCGTCACCGTGGTCTCGTCGAAGGCATCGCTGCGAATCGTGATCCGCAGCTGCCACTGCCCGGTGATCGTCACGATGGCGGGGGCGCTGAGGTAGGTTCCCGGTCCTTGCGCGGTGAGCTTAACGGGCAGCGGTCCTAGGTTGCGCGCGGGCAGGGCCAGGACGGCGTCGACCTGTTGCGGGCGGTACGGCTGGCCCTTGTCGTTCGCGACCGATACGCGGAACTGGTTCGGGCCCAGCCGAGCAGGCGTCACCAGGACGGCGACCGTGCCGGTTCCCTGCGGGCCGCCGGTATTGAACGCGGCGGACGCGGTCTCCGGCGGGCGGTAAGTCTCCCGGGCGGTGGGCGTGTTCACCAGCGCGGCGGTTACCGCGAGCACCGCTGTCACGATCGCCACCTCGATGGAGACCGACCAGCGCAACCGCGTCAAGGTCACGGAGGCCTCGTCCGCGCTCGGCTGCGCCTCCTCACCGGCACCGCCAGGGCCGTCCGGCACGTCGGTCCGCCGGGGGCGCGGGCCGTGACCGGCCCGGCCCCGCCCTCCCGCCTTGACCGTCACCAGGCTCGCGGGAGCGGCCTCCCGAACCGAGCTGGCCTGGGCGGCGACGATCGCGGCGACCGGAGCGCGGAGCCGCTGGACCCGCCGGCGGGCGAGGTTCCCCAGGGCTACCAGCGCGCACACCGCCGCGACCTTCACCAGCAGCAGGCGCCCGTACGAGGTCTCGAACAGCGCGCCCCAGCTTCCGACGCCGCGCCACGCCTGATAGGTGCCGGTGGCGACGATGGCGGCGACGCAGCCGAGGGCGATCGGGGAGAACCGGGACACCGCCCGCGCCGCCTCGGCAGTGGCGGCCTGATAGCGCCGCTGCCCCGCCTGGCGGGCATCCGCCGGGGAGCCGGGACGGCGCAGCACGACGGTCACCATGGTCACCAGTCCGCCCATCCAGACGGCCATGGCGGTGAGGTGAATGATGTCTGACGGCACGGCCAGCGGCACCTGGATCCCGGTTCCGGCGTGATCGGCGATCGCCCATGTGCTGGCCAGCCCGATCGTCAGCGCCGCCCAGGTCACCGCGGCCGCCGAACGTGCCCGCCGGCTCGCGGTCGGCAGCGAGCCCAGCAGGACGGAAAAGGTGATCAGCGCCGCCACCACCAGCAGCAGCCGGAATCCCAGCGCGCGGCCATACCCGCTGTACACGGTGGCGTGCAGCACGTCGGGCCAGAACACGTGGCCAATACCCTGGCCGGCGCCGTAGGCGCCCTGCAGCAAGATCGCGGCCAGCGTCGCCGCGGCCAGCCCGCCCCAGGCGCCCATGGCCAGCCGCAGCACGCCGGGCCGAGCCCCGCCGGCGGGCCAGCAGCCGATCACGAACGCCACCGCGCCGATGAGCAGCGCGAAGCACAAGTAAGCCAGCCAGCGCACGGCGCCGAACCCGATGCCGACCAGCTGGCCGGCCGGCGGCTGGAGGCTGGCCGGAGTAACGACGGAGCTGCTGGCGGCGCCCACCGAGAACGTGAACGCCCCCTGTACCGGATGCGAGTCGGCCGATACCACGTGCCAGCCGACCGTATAGGTGCCGCGCCCGAGGCCCGGCAGCAAGCCGACCGTGATCTGCTGGGGCAGCTGGCCGTGGGTGGTGTCGCCGTTGTCGGCCCGCTGGCCATTGGGCGCGTACACCCGCAGGCTGCCGGCGCTGACGCCGACCGACTCGTCGAATGTCGCGCTCACCGAGGCGGGCGCCTTGACCACGATCGACCCGTCGGGCGGGCTGGTCGACACCAGCGTCGCATGGGCCAGGGCGGCCGTCGAGGTGCCTAGCACACCTATCGTCGCGAGGAACAGGGCGGCCAGCAGGTACGTTGCCCGGCGGATCACGTCGCCCCCCCGTCAGCGATGGGACGCGCCGCGACGGCCGCTGGCGCCCTTGCGCCGGGGCACTGCGCGCGCGGCGCCCGGCGGCCGGGACTCGGCTCCAGGGCGGGCCGGCTGGGACTGGTCCGGTCCGTTGCCCGGCTCCTGACCGGGGTTGACGGCCGCGGCCATAGCAAATCCGTTGCCGTTGCGGGCCGGCGCCGGGAGCTCCCTGACGGCGGGGGCCTTGGCCCGCCGCCAGCACCGGCCGGCCAGCGCCAGCCCGAGAAGGCCGATCAGCACGCCGCCGACCGCGATCGCGCGGGCCGTGCCGTCTGAGCCGGTGGCGGTGCTCGCCGAGGCTGAGGCTGTGCCAGCCGAGGCGGGGGCAGTGCCACCAGTAGTTCCGGTGCCAGCGGTGCCCCCCGCCGCTGCGGCGGTCAGCGTCAGCAGCGGCGCCGGGTGATCCGGCTCAGGCTGGCCGGGCGCGGCTACGTCGATCCAGCGCACGACGTCCCCGTTGGAGTACGTCTGGATTGTCTTGAACGTCAGCTGGCTGGCTCCCTGGGGCAGCGGGTCAGCGGACAGGGAGAAGTCCTGGAACTGGCCGGGTGCTATCCGGCCGCCGGACCAGATCACTTCCGAGACGGCCTGCGTGAACTGCCCGTCGTCGGTGACCAGCGGCTTGGCCAAGGTGACGGTCCGGACCGCGATCGTCCACCCCGCCACCGGCTTGACCAGGAGCTGGGCGATCGGATGATCGGTGGGTATCTGCATGTCCACCCGGGTCGTGTCCGCGCTGGCCTCCTCGCTGGGGATGTGGAAGGTCAGCACCGCGGCCGACCCCGGCTGCGCCGAGCCAGGAGTGACGGTGATGTGAGCGAGCGCGGGGATCGCGGACAGTACGATTCCCGCGGTGGTGGCGGCGATGACAAGCGCGGCTCGGGACAGGGCACGCCGATGCGACCGCGGACGACTGGGAGCAGACAATGTGATCCGTCCTCTCGGTGACGGGGTCGGCCCGGGAATCAGGAGGCGGGGGGGACCATTCGATGGCGAGTAAGCATGGTCACGATGTCGGCGCCACTTTGCGCCAGGGCGGTCATCGCTTCTAGGCGTTCGGCGTCCCGGCGAGTTCTGCGGGGGTAGAAGCCCAGTTCAGCGTCGTTCGCAACCCCGAAAAACGTGCGGAATGCCTGGCGGTAGGCTCGGTTGGGCCAGGTGATAACTCCGCGCTCCAGCTTGGATACGTAGTTGCCGTCGATGGCCAGCTCCCGGCCGGTCTGCGCGGCGACCAGCCTGGCTATTTCCTCCGCGACCTGCCCTTCTGTGATGCCGGCGGCCAGACGCTTAGAGCGGAGTTTGTAGTTGCTCATGGGATGCTTGTCCAATTTTCTCCCCTTCCATGGCGAATCGTCTGTCCCTGAGGAGGACTTTGATCGATCATGGGGGAGGCAGTCAATACAGATCGGCAATCATCTCAGTAAACATCCCAGTCACCGCCGAAACGAGTCATTGAGGAGCCTGGCAATCCTTATTCAGTCGCAGAATTTGAGTTCGATATCTACATATCGCGCTGCGATTTACTACAATTGTTTGTTTTTGGTTAAGATTACGAAATGGCCGAGGCCCGGATGCGATTGCATTTGCGCTCAACGGCGCGTCCTTAACCACGAGCGACAACCGCAGACCATGGCCGACCCCGGTCGGGCAGAGCGGAAAGCGAAGGCGAGGGCCGTGAGCGGCACGGCATCCGCAGTGGTGGCCCATCAGTGACGGGCCACCCGGGACAGAGCTTGCAGTTCCCCGGCCGCTTAAACTTACATGCGATCCAGTCGCGCCGCGGCGGACCTAGGCTCCAGCCGGCGCTGCCGCCCCGGGCGGTCCCGGGGCGGCAGCGCGGT
>JAICUO010000247.1 GCA_025935815.1 Streptosporangiaceae bacterium | reverse complement strand
GAGGTGACGATCACCCGGCCGGTGAGCGGCTGCTCCAGCACGGGACCACCGCTACGTGGTCCGTACGTCTCGCTGAATGGCATTGTGAGCACCCTCGCTCGCACAGGCATCATTCGAGAAAGGGCGTGCGGCGAGGGCTTAGCGCTCCCGGCCGCTCGACGCCCCGGCGGGAACGTCAGCCGGCGGGGCGACGGTAGGGCGCGGGCGCCCCCCTGGCCAGCACAGCGCGGCCCCGGCCACGATCAGGTCGCCGACCACGGTGACCGCGCGCCAGACGAGCACGACCGCGCCCACGGTGGTCGCGACGACGCCCACCGGGTGGGTCAAGATGGCGATCATCACGATTTCCCGGACGCCGGCCCCGGCGGGGGCGAAGATGATGACGAATCCGACGGCGAAGCCGAGCGCGAACGCGCCCACCGACAGCGGGTAACCCACGCCAGCGGGGACGCCGACGCGGATCGCCAGCAGCCACAGGGCGGCTCCGTACAGCAGCCAGGACAGGAACGACCAGGCGGCTGAGGTGACGATCACCCGGCCGGTGAGCGGCTGCTCCAGCGGCGGGCGCTTGGCCAGCTTGAACATCCGCGCGAGCAGGTAGTTCAGCACCCTCGGGTGCAGGCAGGCCAGCAGCGCCGGCGTCGCGGCGATGAACCACAGGTACCTGGTCGAGCCGCCGGTGAACGGCAGCGTGACCAGGGCGGCGAGCAGTGCCGTGAGGATGGCCACCGGCATGTTGAGCAGTGACGCGGTGGCGGTGCGCGCGCGGGGCACGCCATGCTCGGTCGCCAGCTCCATCTGCACCAGGACCGGCCAGACCGACCCGGGCAGGTACTTGCCGAGCTGCCCGACGAGCATGACCCGGGCCGCCACGCCGAATGACAGCGGTGACCCCAGCCCGGCGAGCAGCACCCGCCACGTCCACATGGACGCGATCAGCGCCAGCAGCGTGATGGCGAGCGAGGCCAGCGAGATCGGCAGCCCGATGCGCCCGAGGGCGGGCCCGATGCTGTGCCAGTCCTTGACCACCGCGTAGCTGCCCAGTCCGACGGTGACCGCCACGAACCCGTACCGGACGAGTCGGCTGCCGATGATGCGGCGAAGCAGGGCCATGTGTGCGTGTCTGCCTAACTATGCATGGCGGTCAGATGACGGGCAGGCCCAGCGGGGGTTTCCCGCCCGCTGTCCGGGAACGACACTCGTGTGTCTGTGCGACGCCATGTGATAACAAGTCGTTCAAATGGGACGTCCCGTACCTGCGGCAACTCGTATCATACGGGAGTCTCGGCACCGGAGGAGGCCGTCTCCAGCTTCGCTTGCCGCACTCGCGGAGCCTTTCCCTCCCATTCCCCCCTTTAGGAGCTTTCCATGGTCGCTGGACCCCGCCTTGACGCGGTGGCCCCGCTGTCGCCAAGCGCCTGGCTGCGCTATGACGTGGTCACGCGGATGATCCCGGACGGCGTCAAGGATGTCCTGGAAGTGGGGTGCGGGCGCGGCGCGTTCGGCGCGAGGATCGCGAGCGGCTACAACTACCTTGGTCTGGAACCAGATGAGGCCTCCTACGAGGTTGCCCGGCAGCGGATCGCGGCGGTCGGCCGGAGCCATCAGGGCGCCGAGGGGCCTGGCCGGGTCCTTAACGCCTCCACCCGAGCGCTCGGGGATGAGAAATTCGACCTCGTATGCGCCTTTGAGGTCATTGAGCACATTGAGGACGACGTGGCCGCGGCCAAGGAGTGGGCGACCCACATCCGCCCCGGCGGGTGGATGCTACTGTCAGTACCCGCTGACCAGGATCGGTTCGGGCCGATGGACGAGTACGTGGGCCACTTCCGCCGGTACAGCCCGGAGCAGATGTCGCAGCTGCTAGCGGGAGCCGGGTTGTCCAGTATCGTTGTCCGCAGGTATAACTTTCCCTTGGGGAAACTGCTCGAGGCCGGGCGCAACGTGCTCGGCAAGCGGCGGCTGGCGAAGTCGTCCAGCTCCGTCGCTGAGCGCACCGCCGCGTCGGGCCGCCTGTACCAGCCAGGCGGGAGCCTGGTCGGCACGGTCAACAGGATGGGCACCGCGCCATTGCGGGGGCTGCAGCGTAAATTCCCCGACCGGGGGGTTGGGCTTGTCGCTCTCGGGCGCCTGAACGGTTAAGGCTCGCATCAGTGACTGTGGACAGCACGACGACGCCGGCGCCGGCGGACACCGGAAGCTTCCCGGTAAGGCGGCGGCCAGGGCACAAGGTCATGGTTGGCGCGGTGACGGGCCTGTTCGCCGTCATCTACTCCGCGTTCTCGCTCACCATGTACTACACGGGGCGGACCGCGATCTACGACCTGGGGATCTTCTACCAGGCGGTGAAGTCCTACTCGGAGTTCAAGCCGGGCTACTCGATCGCCAAGGGCCTGCACAACTTCGGCGTGGCGGACTTCTCGGTCCTGGGGGATCACTGGTCCCCGATCGACGCCCTCCTCGCCCCGCTGATCTGGATCCATGACGACCCGAGGGACCTGCTGGTCGCCCAGGCGGTGCTGTTCGCGCTGGCGATCCCGTTCATCTGGTCGTTCACGCGCACCGCGCTCGGCGGCGGGCGCAAGGGGACGATCGGCGCCTACTGCGTGTCGCTGGCCTACGGGATCAGCTGGCCGATCGCCGGGGCCGCGGCGTTCAACTTCCACGAGGTCGCCTTCGCCCCGGTGCTGATCGCGATGACGCTGGAGCGGCTGCAGAAGGGCAAGCTCAAGACCGCGCTGGTCGCCATGGTCGCCCTGCTGCTGGTCAAGGAGGACATGGGGTTCTTCGTGGCCGGCATCGGGCTGTGCCTGATCGTCACCCGCCCGCTCGGGATCCCGCGGCAGCGGCTGACTGGCCTCATCCTCATCCTCATCGGCGTCATCTACAGCGTCGTCGCCATATACGTGTTCATTCCGTCCATGGGCGGGCGGGCTAGCTACTACTGGGCCTACCAGTCCCTGGGGCCGAACGCCCCGGCGGCGGTCAAGCGCGTCGTCACCGACCCGGTGTACGCCGCGGGCCAGCTGTTCACGCCGCGGCTCAAGCTGCACACCGAGCTTGAGCTGTTCGCGCCGTTCCTGTTCCTGTCGCTGCTGTCCCCGTACACGCTGCCGGCGGTCCCGCTGATCCTCGAGCGGTTCCTCAACAGCAAGTTCCCCAACTGGACGACCAACACCTTCCACTACAACGCCTACCTGGTCGTCCCGATCGCGCTTGGCGCGGTGGACGGCGCGGTCCGGCTCGACAAGTGGCTCACCTGGGGATGGCGATCGACCACCCGGCAGGGAACGCGGGCGCGGAAGGCGGGCGACTGGGCGGTGGGCAAGATCGCCCCGCTCATTACGGCGCTGTTCCTGGCGACCGCGATCGCGTTCCTGCCGTTCTTCGGCTGGTGGCAGATGCTCCACCCGTCGTTCTTCCACCGCAACGCCGTGGCCACCGCCGAGGCCCACGCGGCGTCCCTCATCCCGTCCGGGGTGGTCGTGGAGACGACCGGGAACGTCGGGCCGTTCCTGCTGACCCGGGACACCGTCGAGGTGTGGGACTGCTACGGTGACACCCCCGTGACCGCGCCGTGGATCATCGCCAACGACAAGACGCAGCAATTCGGGTTCTTCCACGCCAGCAAGCAGCAAGCACGGATCACCTGGCTGAAGCAGCTGGGCTACTCGGTCGTCTGGCACGACAAGCCCACCGGCTACATGGTCCTGCGCGCCCCGGCGACGCTCCCGTCCACGCTCCCGCCGGTGGTGCCGGCGAAGACCGCCTGCTAGTCGCTTACCGCGCCGCGCGCCCTCGGGATCTGCCCGATAATGGAGCGTGCAGGTTTACCGGGATGACGGGGTCGTGCTGCGGACGCAGAAACTAGGCGAGGCCGACCGGATCGTCACGCTGCTGTGCCGCCAGAACGGCCGGGTCCGCGCGGTGGCCAAGGGGGTGCGCCGCACCAAGTCCCGGTTCGGCGCCCGGCTGGAGCCGTTCACCCACGTCGACTTGATGATCCACCCCGGCCGCTCGCTAGACGTCATCACGCAGGCGGAGGCCATCCGGGCGTACGGGCCGCCGCTGGCCGCCGACTACCCGAAGTACACGGCCGGGGCGGCCATGCTGGAGACCGCCGAGCGGCTGACCCCGGTGGAGAAGGAGCCCGCCATCCGTCAGTTCCTGCTGCTCATCGGCGGCCTGCGCGCCCTCGGCGAGGCAGCCGAGCCCGCCTCCAGCCTTGACCCCGGCCCCACCGATCCCAGTGCCGCCATCGGCCGAGATCACCGGCTGGTCCTGGACGCCTACTTCCTGCGCTCGCTGGCGGTCGCGGGCTACGCGCCGTCACTGGGGGAGTGCGCCCGCTGCGGCAGCACGGACCGCAGGCTCACGGCGTTCGCGATCGGGTCCGGGGGAATGGTCTGCGAGTCGTGCCGGCCGCCGGGCGCGGCCTCGCCGAGCCCGGAGACGATCACGCTGATGCAGGCCCTGCTGCGCGGCGACTGGGACAACGCGATGCGAAGCGAGCGCAGGCACCGGGTAGAGTGCAGTGGCCTGGTGGCCGCGTACCTGCAATGGCACCTAGAGCACTCGATCCGGTCGCTGCGTCACGTGGAGCGCGCTTGAGCAAGCCCCCCCGCCCGTCCAGCCTGGCCAGGCAAGCCCGCGCCGAGATACGTCCGCCGTACCCGCACCCGACGGGAGCCCGGCCGCCGGGCATCCCCCGGGACCTGGTGCCCCGGCACGTCGCGCTGGTCATGGACGGCGATGGCCGGTGGGCGAAGGAGCGCGGCCTGCCCCGCACCGAAGGGCACAAGCAGGGCGAGAACTCGCTGATGGACGTCCTCATGGGCGCGATCGAGCTAGGCATCGAGTACATCTCGGCGTACGCGTTCTCCACCGAGAACTGGAAGCGCCACCCCGAGGAAGTCAAGTTCCTGATGGGCTTCAACCGAGACGTCATCCACCGCCGCCGGGAGGAACTGGCCGCGTGCGGCGTCCGCATCCGGTGGGCCGGACGGCGGCCCCGGCTATGGCGCAGCGTCATCGAGGAGCTCGAGGACGCCGAGCAGCTGTCGGCGGGCAACACGGTGCTGACCCTGCAATTCTGCTGCAATTACGGCGGGCGGGCGGAGATCGTCGACGCGGCCGCGGCGATCGCCGCGGAGGTGGCCGCGGGAAAGATCAAGCCCGACCGTATCGACGAAAAGCTCTTCGCTCGGTACCTTGACGAGCCGGATATCCCGGACGTCGACCTATGGGTCCGGTCGTCCGGTGAGCAGCGCCTGTCCAATTTTCTGCTGTGGCAGTCGGCTTACGCTGAACTGGTATTCCTCGACACGCTCTGGCCCGATTTTGACCGGCGTCACCTGTGGCATGCCTGTGAGATCTACGCAGGCAGGGACCGTCGGTACGGCGGCGCGATCCCTAACTTTACGGCCGATTCCGGCGCCAATAGAATTCCTTAAAATCCGCGACAGGTGCGTCGCCTACGGCAAATTCTTCGCGCAGGGGAGTAGCGTGGCCACCGCGTACTCGCCGGTAATCCGACCGCCCGGAAAGCGGAAATAGCCAACCGGTCCATGCCCCGCGAAAAGGGTAGAGCGCGCATAGGGAATCAGGCGACGCTAATGCTGGACGCAGGGCGGGGGCCGAGGGAATTTGCGTACTTCCGGGAAAATCACGGCCATCATCGGGAGCGGGCTGCTGCTCGCCGGGGCGGGATCGGTGATGGACGCGTCGGTGGTGGACCCGCCCGCGGCGGTCGCCGCCATGGAAGGCTCCGCCAGGCCCGGGCCGGCCGCCTCCGGCGCCACGCGGACGGTGAGCTACGCAGGGTATGAGGTCACCGTCCCGGCCGACTGGCCGGTGTACCGGCTAGACACCGACCCGGCGCGCTGCGTCCGGTACGACATCCACGCGGTGTACCTGGGAACGCCGGGAACCGACCAGCAGTGCCCGGCGGGCCTCATCGGCCGGACCGAGACCGTGAGCATCATCGCGGCCCCGGCCGGCGCCCAGGGGGCAATCCGCGGTGACGCCGCCGCGCACGCGCTCACGGCGGCCGGCACCGCGGGCGCGTCGGTGGTGGCCACCTACGGCGCTGACCCCGCGCTGATCCGCCAGGTGCTCGGCACGCTGCGCCCGGCGCCCGCCGGGACCGCGGTCACGGGGACGCAGGCGACCGGGGCGCGCGCCCTCGGGCCGCGGGCGGCCGCCGGCCAGGCAACCGGAGCGCGAGCCAGCGTGCCGCGGCCGGCGGTCATCCAGCCGGCGGTCACCCAGCCCACGACCATCCAGTGGCACGGCCTCCCGTCGTCGTGGCCGACCGCGATCGTCGAGACGGCGCCGGTTCCCCCGGCCAGGCGCCCGCTGCCCGGCTTCGACGCGTGCACCGCGCCGTCCCTGCCGACGATGAAGGCATGGCGGCAGGGCTACGCCGTGGCCGGCATCTACATCGGCGGGGTCAACGCCGCCTGCGACCTCGGTAACCTGTCGGCCGCCTGGATCAGGTCCGCGGCCGCGATGGGCTGGTCGATGCTGCCGACCTACGTCGGGCCGCAGGCGCCCTGCACCCGTTACGGCAACCTGATCATGCCGACCCGGGCCGCCGGGGAAGGCAGCGCGGCGGCCGATGACGCCGTGCGCGACGCCAGCACGCTCGGCCTGCCCACGGGGTCACCCATCTACTACGACATGGAAGGGTATGCCGGCGGCCCCAGCTGCACCGCGGCCGTGCTGGCGTTCCTCGGCGCCTGGACCAGGCAGCTCACCACCCGCGGTTACGTCTCCGGTGTCTACTCCAGCCGCGACTCCGGCATCGCCGACATGCAAGCGGCCGCGGTCGCCAGGCGGGCCGGGGTCACCCCGCCGCAGGCGGTGTGGACCGCGCTGTGGGACGGCCAGGCCACTCTCGGGACCGGGAGCCCGCCGTGGCCGCTGACCGAGCGGAACAAGCAGTACGTCGGCCCGCACGACATGACCATCGGCGGGTTCACCCTCAGCATCGACACCGACCTCGTTGGCGGGCCCGTGTTCTCCGGACGTGCCTAGTGACTCATTTTTGCGAATGGTTTTCGATCTTCACAGTTCACGAAGTCTTCGGGATCTTTCGTGACCAGGGTTACGCGGGCGCCGCGAGGGCTGGAAGTGCCACGCGCCGAGACGGAGCATCCGTCGCCGTCCTCCGGGGGAGTCGCCTCCGGCATGCGGGCGGATTATCGGTTCGCGTTCGGTAGCCGGGGCTCATAAGCTGGGGGATCGTAACCGGAAACGGCCCCGCGCGCTCCAGCCCGGGACCGCGTTCCACCCGGAGACCGCGCCCCTGTCGCCGCAGCGAAGTGCCGGCGACCGAACCGCAGCGCGCCCGCCGACACCCAGCCGGATGGAGAGCCCGATGGCCCTACGCAGTGACCGCCTTGACGCGATAGTCAACCTGAGCAAGCGACGGGGCTTCGTTTACCCGTCCAGTGAGATTTACGGCGGCCTGCGCGCGGCGTGGGACTACGGTCCGCTCGGCGTCGAGCTGAAGAACAACATCAAGCGCCAGTGGTGGCGGTTCATGGTGCAGGAGCGAGACGACATCGTCGGCCTGGACTCCTCGGTCATCCTGGCCCCGGAGGTATGGCAGGCCAGCGGCCACGTCAGCAACTTCACCGACCCGCTGACCGAGTGCCAGTCCTGCCACAAGCGGTTCCGCGCCGACCACCTGATCGAGGCGTACGCGGAAAAGCACGACGGCGCCGAGCCGGCCAACGGCCTGGCCGACCTCACCTGCCCCAACTGCGGCAACCGGGGCACGTTCGACGCGCCCCGCCAGTTCAACACCATGCTGCGCACCTACCTCGGCCCGGTCGAGGACTCCTCCGGCCTGGCGTACCTGCGCCCGGAGACGGCGCAGGGCATCTTCGTGAACTACAAGAACGTCCTCGGCACGAGCAGGAAGAAGATCCCGTTCGGCATCGGCCAGGTCGGCAAGTCGTTCCGCAACGAGATCACGCCGGGCAACTTCATCTTCCGCACCCGCGAGTTCGAGCAGATGGAGATGGAGTTCTTCGTCCGGCCCGGGACTGACGAGGAGTGGCACCAGCGCTGGATCGATGACCGGCTGGCCTGGTGGCAGGGGCTGGGCATCCGCCAGGAGAACCTGCGGCTGTACGAGCACCCCAAGGACAAGCTGTCGCACTACTCCAAGCGCACCGTCGACATCGAGTACCGGTTCGACTTCATCGGCTCGGAGTGGGGCGAGCTTGAGGGCATCGCCAACCGGACGGACTTCGACCTGACCACGCACCAGGCGTCGTCCAAGGTGGACCTGACCTACCTGGACCAGGAGTCTGGTGAGCGGTTCGTCCCCTACGTCATCGAGCCGGCCGCCGGCGTGGACCGCGGCGCGCTGACGTTCCTCATGGACGCCTACGCCGAGGACGAGGCGCCGAACGCCAAGGGTGAGCTCGAGAAGCGGACCGTCTTGCGCCTGGACCGCCGCCTCGCGCCGGTGAAGGTCGCGGTGCTGCCGCTATCGCGCAACGCGGACCTGTCGCCGAAGGCCCGCGACGTCGCCGCGACGCTGCGCAAGCGGTGGACCACCGAGTTCGATGACGCGAGCGCGATCGGCCGGCGCTACCGCCGCCAGGACGAGATCGGCACGCCGTTCTGCGTGACGATCGACTTCGAAACGCTCAACGACCAGGCGGTCACGGTCCGCGAGCGCGACTCGATGAAGCAGGAGCGCGTCGGCATCGACGCCCTTCCCGGCTACCTCGCCGACCTCCTGCCCCTCTACTAGCGGCCGGCCCGGCCAAGCGCCCGCCCGCCCCGCGTTACAGTGCGGCGGTTGCGCGTTTGGCCTGGTTACATGAGGGCGGACAGGACCGCGTCCAGCGTTCCCGGGTCGGGTCGACCGCCGCTGCGAGGGCTGGGGGCGGGCTGGGCACCGCCGGAACGGGAGGCGCGGTCGTAGACGTCGGCGGCCGCCTCGTGGAAGCCGTGCGGCAGGCCGGCGGCGGCCATGGACGCGGCGATCTCCTCCATCTCGGCGACCCACCGCCAGCCCTTGAGCGCCGCCGCGCTGGCCGCGCCCTCGCACTGGGCGGGCAGCCCCTTCTGCGACAGCGCCCACTCGGCGAGCAGGGTCCGCTCGACCCCCTCGGCCCGCGCCAGCGCCCGGCAGGCGAGCAGCAGCGCCGAGGTGCCCTTGGTCCAGGCGGCGTAGGCCATCTTCACCGCCGAGGCGGCATGCGGTGGTCCCTCCGCGATCCGCGCCTCCAGCGCGGAGCGGCGAAACAGCGCCTGCACCTCGCCGGCCTGCCGGCCGGACAGGTACAACCGGGTGTGGCCGGCGTTCTCCGGAGGCAGCCCGATGATGCCGCCATCGACATAGGCCGCGCCGCTCGCGGTCACGATGTCCGCGACCTGCGCGGCGGTCGCCACCGAGACGGCGTTGGCGTCCACGTAGATGCCGCCGTACCGGCGCTCGGCGACGCGGCGCGCGACCTCGAGGACCGCGTGCGGCGGGCAGACCGACAAGATCACCGAACTGCGGCTGATGACGGCCGCCAGGCCGGCGCCGTCCAGGCCAGCGCCCAGGGCCCGCCCGGTGGTGGCCCGGCTGCGTCCGTCGGGATCCCACAAGACCGTGTGGCCGACCGACACCAGGCAGCCGCCCACGGCCGCCCCCATCTCGCCCGGATGCAGCAACCCGATGGTGGCCATGCGCCCTCCTACGGCTAGCGGTCCACTCGCCAGCAAGCAACTTCCCCGGGGATTAGCGGGATACTCCGCGGGTCCCCTCGGGCATACTGCCGACTATTGTGGCGGTTTGCCCCGTCGGCGACGTCCGCCGGCTACCGAACCGGCACCGAACTGTCACCTACCCAGGTGATCACTGCCCTAGGTACGAAAAGCCGAGTGCGGCCATCAGCCCGGGGTCGCCCGAGGCCGGCAGCGGGAAGAAGTGGCCGCCGCGCATGAAGCCGAACGCGTCCAGCGGTCCGCTCGGCGCGGGGAGGACCGACTGCCCGACGGCGGTGTTCCCGTCGGGGGCCGCCCACGCCAGCCGGATGCCGAACTGGCCGGGATCGCAGGGCGCGGACACCGCGTAGAGGACATGATCCAGCCGCCCGTCCGGCGCCGCGAACCGCGCGATCCCGAGGGTCGCCGTGGGCGAGCCGTGCGCGCAGCCGCCAGCTTGGCGCGGCCGATGGCGCGCCCACGATCCGCCGGCCACCGCGCAGGTCACCCACCTTCCGCCGTCCGCGACGGCCCATCCCTGGGTCAGGTCGCAGCGCAGCGGGGCGTCGCTGCCGCTGCCCGCGGCCGGGGAGGAGATCGGCATGGCCGGCCCGCTGTTCGCAATGAGGTCACCGCCGGCTGCCCCGGCCGCGTTGAGCACCCGGATCGACGTCCCGTTCCAGGTGAACGCGAGCCAGAGGCCATCGGCCGTCCAGCGCAAGGTCATGGCCTTGTCGTCGCCGGCGTGCTCGTCGCCCGGCACGGCCACGACCTGGCCGCTGGCGGCTTGCCATCGCGACAGCAGGCCGCCCGTCGCCACCGAGTACAGCGCGAGGACCGGCCGGGGACCGCGGCCTGCCCCGGCGGGCGGGGTCCCGCTGGGCGGCGATGAGCTCGCGATGGCGATGCCGGTCCCGTCCGGGGACAGGGCCACCCCCGTCGCGGCGGCCGGGATGGTGACCGGGGCCCTGGTCAGCGTGGCCGTCACCCGCTGGCCCGGCGTGATGCGCAGCAGGTACCAGCGCCGCGGGCCGGGGGTACCGGGGGCGCTGGCCGGGACCGCGCCAATGAGGAACGCCCGGT
>JAICUO010000042.1 GCA_025935815.1 Streptosporangiaceae bacterium | reverse complement strand
GTTCCACCATGACGTATGCATCCACCGCAACGGCTGGCGGCTCGTCCTCCACCCCGACACCACCACCACCGCCTATGGCCCGCACGGGCAGGTCATCCACAGCCATGGGCCACTCAAGGACACTGGGCCGCCGGGCCGAGCGCAACCAAGACCCCGGGCGGCCTAGCCCACACAACCACGCCACTAGCCGCCGCCCGCGACCAGGAAGCAGCACCCCGGTCGCGGGCGCCAGCATGCCTCGTTAGCGAGGCGCGGCAGCGAGCTGGCCACGCAGCCGGGTGATCCGCGACCTGGCCGGGCTGCTGGCCGGTGGGTAGTTGCGCCGTGGGCCGAGCCAGAGCGAGAGCTGGCGCAGGCCGGAGAGGATGGCCGGGCGCCGTATCTGTTCACGGTGCCCTTCGACGTGCCGGTCGTCCCGGTCGACCGGTTCCTGGCTTATCTCACCGATGTCGGCCGGTCGCCGAACACGGTGAAGGCCTACGCCCACGACTTGAACCTGGGTTTTCTCCACAAAATCCTTCTTGGCGTTCGGCTTCCGTGGGCAATCGCATCGTCGCACCGCCCGTTCCGGCCGTTCATCTCTTGGATTGCGGCGCAACACCGGAGATGCCGGCCCGCGGCGACCGGTGCGACGATGCGATGGCGAGCAGCCCGCGACCACTTCTTGCGCAGGAAGCCCTTTTCCACAACACACTACGGAAGGGACCACGATGCGAGCTAGGGTTGGCGACCGCGCGATCGTGCTCGGCGGCAGTATGGCCGGGCTACTGGCGGCACGGGTGCTGTCCGAGGCGTACGCCGAGGTGATGGTGATCGACCGGGACCAGCTGCACGGGGTGACTGGCCCGAGGCGGGGTACCCCGCAGGGCTACCACGCGCACGCGCTGCTGGCTCGCGGTCAGCAGGTGCTGGAGGAGCTGTTCCCGGGACTGACCGGCGAACTGGAGGCCGCCGACATGCCGATGATCGACATGGGCATGATGCACTGGTACCTGGACGGTGAGCGGCTGGCCTCGGCGCGCACCGGCCTAGTGGTGGTCAGCACGACGCGGCCGACGCTGGAGTTCCACGTCCGCCGCCGGGTCGAAGGGCTGGCGAACGTACGGTTCATGACCGGCTTCGACATCCTTGGCCCAGTGGCCTCGGCCGACCGGTCCCGGATCACCGGCGTACGGGTGTACGACAACGGCGAGGCGGCCGAGCGGCTCTACGACGCGGATCTGGTAGTGGACACCACAGGTCGCGGCTCGCGGACCCCGGTATGGCTCGACGAGCTGGGCTACGGGCGGCCGGCCGAGGACCGGGTGAAGATCGACCTGTCCTACTCGACCTGCAATTTCCACCTGCGCGAAAGCCCGCTGGAGGACAGGCTGTCGATCATCTCGCTGGGTACGCCGAACTACCCCACCGGGGCGTTCTTCGGCTGTGTCGGCGGCGATCGGTACGCCTTGTCGCTCACCCGGATGCTGGGCGCCGTGCCCCCGGCCGACCTGGCCAGCTTCCGCGATGCGGCAGCCGAGTTGAGTACCTCGCGGATCCATGAGGCGATCAAGGACGCCATGCCGGAGGAGCCGCCTGTGGTGATGCGCTTCCCGGCCAGCGTACGGCGCCGGTACGAGCGGATGCCTGGATTCCCGGAACGGATGATCGTCCTCGGTGACGGGCTGTGCAGCTTCAACCCGATCTACGGGCAAGGCATGACGGTCGCCGCCTTGGAGTCGCTGGCCCTGCGGGAGATGCTTTCCGAGGGGCGGGCGCCGCAGCCGTTGCGGTTCCTGGAGGCGGCCGCGTCGATCGTCGATGCGCCCTGGGCCATCGCGGCCGGCGGCGACTTGGCATGGCCGGACGTACAGGGCGAGCGGACGCCGGAGGTCGAGCAAGCCAACGCGTACATGGGGCGGCTGCAATTGGCAGCCCGCTCCGACGGCCGGATCACCGCCGCGTTCATGCGGGCCGCCGGACTGATCGAGCCGCCGGAGAGCCTGTTCGCCCCGGAGATCTCCGCGCTGGTCGACCGGTACGTACCGGCGCATGCCCCCACCGGGCAGGCCAGCTGATCCGGTGCCTACCCGGATACCTGCCCGGCGAGCTCGGCGGTGAGGCGCACCGTACCGCCGACCCGCCGGGCCTCGGCGGTCAGCTCCCGCCCCCAGCGGCCCCACAGCCCGGACAGCCGGGAAGGCGGCCCGCGGAGACACCTGCGTGATGCTTGACTCGGGGGTGCTGCCGCACTCGGGCTGCCTGGCGGCGCACGTCGCGGCGCACGATGCCGCTCCCGGCCCGACGGCGGTAACCGGCTACATGTAAGGGTTCAGCCTCGACTACGACGACACCGGTGAGGTGGAGCAGCTCGTCGATGTACAGGACGCGGATGCCGCAATCGAGCGTCTTCTGGCCTTGGGCGAAGAAGGGGTAGTGGGAACCCGGCGGGATGGTGAACGGCTCCGCCGGGTCGATGCCGGCCAGTACCAGCCGCCCGTTCACGCGCAGGCCCTGCAGGGCCTGCACCGCCGCTGCGTACGACAGCCCGGTGGCCAAGATGATATCGGCCCCGCCGGCCTGCCGCAGCGCCGCGCCACTGTCGACAACGATATCAGCGCCAAGCTTCCGGGCCAGGTCGTGCTTGTCGGGGGAGCGGGTGACGGCGACGGTCTCAAATCCGCAGGCGCGGGAGAACTGGAGGGCCAGGTGCCCGAGGCCGCCAATGCCGAGGACGGCGACCCGCTCGTGCGGCGCGGAACGCCGCCCAGGCCGTGTAGCCGGCGCACAGCACGGGCGCGGCCAGTTCGTAGTCGAGCCCTTCGGGCAGCAAGATCGTCTCGCCGGCCGCCGCGACCAAGTACTCGGCGTGCCCCGCCGGGCACGGAGAAGCCGGTCGCCGTCGGCGCTGGGCAGTTGACCGCGGTCTGCCCGGACACCGGGAGCTCGCGGCGGCAGTAGTCACACCGGCCGCAGCCAGCCCGCACCCAGGTCACGCCGACGCGGTCGCCGACCAGACGGGACGTCACGCCGGACCGGTCGCGACCACCTCGCCGACCGGCTCGTGGCCGGTGATCGCCGGACTGATCGCGGGGAAGGGAATACCACCGCGCGTGGCGAGAACGTCGTTGTAGCACACGCCACAGGCGTGCACCCGGATCAGTACCTGTCCCGGGCCAGGCTCAGGGGTCGGAACCTCGCGCAGCTCCCACGTGCCGTTAACCTCGGGAATGACGGCAGCTTTCATAAACGTCACCTTCCATGGGCGGTCGCGGGGCCTTTGCCCTCCCGAATTGTCGCCCGGCTGCTTTCGGCGCGGCACCTTCCGGACTGCCCGTTCCGGCGGTGCCTTTCTCAAGGCCGGGCAACGCGCGAGATGTAACCCGGGATTGGGTTCATACGCTGGCCCCGGTGTGCCCTATGGAGGGCTGGCCGACAAGATCGATAACTCCTATGAGGGCCGGATCGCGGTGTGGCGGATCTTGCAGCTACTCGATGAACGGCACGACTCGGTCAGGGGCGCTTCGAGCGGTGACCCGCAGCGGGCCGCTTACCTACGTGAGCCACCTGCCGCCTGATTTATTCAGAAAGGACTTCGAGCGGCCGGCTTCCGAACTCGCGGAATGCGCGCTGAGTGTTGCCGCCGATGATCGAGAGCACCAGGAAGGTTCCCGCGATCGGGAAGAAGGGCGTGATCCCGACGTGGCGGATGACCACGCCGGCGAGCGCCACCGACAGCGGGAAGGCGCCGTAAGAGCACAGCATGATCATGCTGAGGACGCGGCCGAGCATGGCCGGGGGAAGCGTCCGCTGTGCCATGGTGAAGAAGATCACGCCGGCCAGGCTTTGGCAGCCGCCCATGATCAGTAGGGCGGCCGCGGCGCCTGCCTCGCCGCCTAGGTAGGGCACCAGGATGGTCACGAATCCCGAGACGATGAAGGCCCCGGAGGCGAGATACCCATTGTGCTCCCGCATGCGGGCCGCGTACAGCGTGCCGAGTATCGCGCCGACCGCCATGCTGGCGAGCACTGCGCCGTAGCCGCCGGCGCCCCAATGCGCGTGCGCGAGCGCCGGAAGTGCCACTTCGGCCATCCCGCCGCTGCCCAGGTTCATTGCGATGGCGACCAGCATGACGAGCTGTAGCCCCCGCGAGTGCCGTACGTAGGTCAGCACGCTTTGTGGCTTCCTGGGGGACTCGGCGGCCAGGCCGTCTGGCTTGGTGGCGGGGCTGTCCGGGCCGGTGGCCGCCGCCTGGGCCGAGCTCGCGGCCAGTGAGCTGGCCGCGGCGCGGCGCGGTATCAGTGCCAGTGACATCGCCGACACCGCGAAGGACGCCGCGTCGATCGCGAAGGCCCAGGTCGACGCGCCGGTGACGGCGACCAGCGTCCCGCCGATCGCGGGGCCGATCAGCGTACCGGCCTGGATGGCTGTCTGGTTAAACGCGTTGCCCGCCGTGAGCTGACTGTCATCCAGCAGTGACGGCATGATCGTGAACGAGGCGGGCAGGAACAGCCCCTCGCATCCGCCGATGACCGCGGCGGTGGGGGCGAGCGTGATGAGTGAGGCGGTGTGCCGGGCCGCGAGGAACGTCAGCACGCCCACCAGCGCGCACCGCAGGACATCGGCGATCAGCATGAGCGTGCGCGGCCCGAGCTTGTCCGCGAGGATGCCGCCTACCGGGATGAGGACGGTGCGCGGTATGCCGTAGCAGGCGAGCAAGGTGCCGAGCAGAATGGTGCTGCCGTGGTTGGACAGCACGAGCCAGGGCAGTGCCACCGCGTAGCAGTAGTCACCGATGGTCGAGGCGAACTGGCCGCCGGCCAGCAGCCGGAAGTTCCGCACCGCCAGTGGCCCGGACCGGTACGCCGCGGTGACACGCCGTTTCGTCGTCGTGCTCACTTTGCCTCCTCGCATCGGATAACTGGCACATGTCCGCGTGAGCCTAATTAGTCCGAACGTACGCTGCCACGGACCAGAATGCTTGCCCTGGATTGCGGGGAGCGCCTGACCGAGCGAGTCTTTACAGCTCAGGAAAACCAGCCCCTAATTCAGGGCGGATGACGGGTCCCGGCGCCTGAAGCCGCGGAATGGTCGGCAATCTCGGAGGGGTCCGTCCGCGGCCGCCTGCATATGTTCGTCTCGGCGGCAGGCGAGACAGGTGAGAGGGGTGGGTGAGATCGATATGTCATCCATGGCGCGACCGACGCTGGATCTCGTGACCCACGACGACGCCCGGCCGGCATTCCCGGCGGTGCACCTTGAGGACCGTTCCGTACTGTCCTACGGTGAGCTGGCCGGATTGGTCGGCGAATTCGAGCGGGTCCTGCGCTATGACGGCAAGGCGCTGGTGCTGTGCGCGGGTGACCGTGACCTGCCCACGCTGTTGGCCTATCTCGCCGCGCTGCGCCTAGGGCACGCTGTCGCGTTCATGCCCGCCTCGAATGAGATCCTCTCGGCATATCAGCCCGAGTTCGTCGTTCCGGCGCCCGGCTCAGCGGCCGGGCTGGCCGATCTCGGCTACCGTCCGGGCGCGGAACTGGCCGGCGGCACACCGGTCTTCCTGCGAAAAAGCGGCCAGCCGGCTGGTGAGATTTACCCCGACACGGCATTGCTGCTAGCGACGTCGGGCTCGACCGGCAGCCCCAAGGCGGTCCGGCTGTCGTGTTCCGGGCTGGCCGACAACAGCGCCGCGATCATCAGCGCGCTGGGCATCACCGCGGCCGAACGTGCACCGACCACGCTGCCGATCACCCATGCCTACGGATTGTCGGTGCTGAATAGCCACCTGCTGGCAGGTGCGGGCGTCGTGCTCGGTGACCGGCCGCCGCTGTCACTGGCGGCGTGGGACCACCTGATCCGCTGCGGCGCCACGTCGTTCGCCGCGGTGCCGACGACCTACGCGGCGTTCGGTCCGGCGCACGCCGGCCTGCTGGCCGGCAGCCAGATCCGCACCATGACTCAGTCGGGCGCGCGGTTGGGCGATGAGCTGACCATGCGGCTGGCACGGATGATGGACGAGCGGGGCGGCCGGTTCTTCGTGATGTACGGCCAGACGGAGGCGACCTCCCGGATCGCCCGCCTGGACCCGGCCGACCTGCCGCGCCGCCTCGGATCGGTCGGCACCGCGGTACCGGGCGGCAGCATCACGATCCGGCCAGCGCCCGTGCACGCGCGGGCGGTGCCCGGTGAGGGCGCGGTCCACTATCGCGGCCCGGGCGTCATGCTCGGCTACGCGACCAGCCGCGCGGACCTGAGCCGCGGGCCCGAGGTGGACATTCTGGACACCGGTGACCTGGGATACCTGCGCGAGGGCTATCTCTACCTGACCGGCCGCGCCAAGCGGATCGTCAAGATGCTAGGCGTCCGCACGAGCCTGGACGACCTGGAGCGCCTGGTGGAACGGCCCGGCCACCCGGCCGCGGTGATCTGCGGTACCGACGACGTGGTGCACCTGGTCGGCGAAGGCGACACGGACGTGCATGAACAGCAGCGCCGGGAACTGGTCGAGACGCTCGGGGTACCGAGCCGGCACGTGCTCTTCCGGCACGTCGCCCGTCTCCCCCGGACACCCGGCGGAAAGGTCGACTACCAGGCATTGGCGACGGTCATGGACACGCACGGGAGGCCCGGCTGATGGAGCTGACGAACTGGCTGGAACTGTCCGACCGGGGAGGTGATCTCATCCCCTGCCTGGACTTTCCCGGGGGGCGCGCGGCGGCGGGCTTCGGAGACCTGGCCGCCGGGGTGGCGGCCGACGCCTGCTTCCTCCACGTCAGGCAGGCCGGCGCCGGCCCGCTGGCGGCGCGCGTCGGCCGCTGGGCGGATGAGCTCCTGGCAACCGGCCGTCCGGTGCGCGCGGTGCTCGGGTTCTGCACCGGCAGCGCGATGGCCACCCGGCTGGCTGACGCGATCGCCGCGACCGGGAGCTCCGCGCCACCGCCCATGGTCGTGCTCTTCGACGCCGTGCCGGCGACCGGTGCGTCGCTGACCGGCCAGTTCACGTTGGCGCTGGAATCCAACGCCAGGCATCTGACCGCGGATGAGCAGGCGGACGCGCAGGACCTGTCGGAGCAACTGGTGGAGAAGTACCCGGACGACCTGCCGCGGATCGCGGCGGCCCTGACCGAACGGTACGACCGGTTGATGCGCGCGGTCGCCAGCCGACTGTCCCTGCACGAGTTGCTCCGCCAGGAACTCACCAGCATGTTCACCGCCTACCTGGACTACCTGATGCTGGCGAGCGAGGGCGGGTTCGACATGCGCTCGTCGACCCCGCTGTTCCTGACCTCGCCCGACTACGAGCCGCCGGTGGAGGGCGCGCGGACCGTCGCGTTCGACATCGTCCACGATGACCTGTTGCGCGACCCCGAGGTACACCAGTTCGTCGCCGATCTGCTGAAAGGAGAGCATCCGTGGTGACCCTGCCTGAGATATCCGAGGTATTGTCCGCGCATCCGGCTGTGCGCCGGGTCGAGACCGTCACCGTGCGCCACGAGGGGCGGGATGTGGCCATAGCGGCCGCCGAGGTGAGCGAGTACGTGAGCGGGCCGATCCTCCGCGATCACGTGCGGCAGGAGCTGGGCGAGGACAGCGGGCTGGCCGGGGTGCTGATCGTGGAGCGCATGCCGCTGGCGGACGGCGTGGTGGATGCCGGGTTCCTCGCGTCGGCCGTGGCCGAGGGCCGGTGCGCCCTGTTCGAGGCGCCGAGTGATGACGTGGAACGCCGGGTGGCGGCGATCTGGTCGGAGCAGATGGACGTGCGGTCGGTTGGCGTGAACGACGACTTCCTGGAACTGGGCGGCGACTCGCTGTCGGCCCTGGGCATCCTCGCCGCCATCGAGACGGAGTTCGGCCAGTCACTGGACGTGTTTGAGTTCATGACGGCGGCCAGCGTCCGCCGCCTGGCCGAGATCCTGCGGTGACGATGGCCCTGTCCGTGCATCGGCGGATCGCCGACATCGCCCGGGCCGGGCCGGGCCGGACGGCCCTCATCGGTTTCGACGCTGCCCTGGCCGAGCAGGTCCTGTCCTGGCGGGAATTCGCCGACCGGGTCGCGGACGCGGCCGGCGGGCTACGCGCGGCACTGGACCGGAGCACGCCGTCGTGCGCCGTCGTGCCGGCCGGCAATACCGTGCCCGCGGCCATCGGCATCGCGGCGGCGCTGGCGGCCGAGGTGGCCGTCTTCCCGATGAACCCGGCCACCCCGCCAGCCGAGCAGGACGCCCTGCTGCGCCTGCTGGGCCGCCGGTTCGCCCACGGCTACCTGTTGAACGCCGAGCTCGGGTGGCAGCGGATGGCCCTGCCCGCCGGACCCGAGCCGCCGGCCGGCGACGTTGCCTACCTGCTGGCAACCGGCGCGAGCTCGGGCATTCCGAAGATCTCCGCCCGACCGGGACCATTGCGCTACGACCTGGCCCGGACGCCGTCCCTGGTGATCCGGCAGGCCGGCTGGCGCACAGCACAGCGACAGCTCATCGTCGGGCCGCTGTACCACATGGCCCCGTTCACCGCGTTCCTCGACGCCCTGCTGGACAGCAACACCGTCGTCCTGCAGCCACTGTTCGCACCGCAGTGGACGGTCGAGCTGGTGAGCCGGTACGCCATTGAGTGGCTGCAGCTGACGCCAGCGCACATGCGGGAGATCCTGCGACTGCCGGGCCTAGACCCGGCGGCCTTCGCCAGCCTGCGGGCGATGCTGCACACCGCGGCCCGATGCGAGGCGGACGTCAAGCGCGGCTGGATCGGCCTGCTTGGCCCGGAACGGGTCTACGAGCTGTACGGCGCGACCGAGGGGATCGGCGTGACGATGGTCCGCGGCGATGAGTGGCTGGCCCGGCCCGGCACGGTCGGCCGCGGCTTCCTCACCCAGGTCCGCATCCTGGACGACGCCGGCAACCCGGTCCCGCCCGACGCGATCGGCACCGTGTACATGCGGACCCCGCAGCGGGTCAGCCGCTCGGACTATGTCAGCGACCAGGCCATCCGCACCACTCCGGATGGGTTCGCCACTGTCGGCGACCACGGGCGGCTGGACTCCGGCGGCTACCTCTACCTCGAACCGCGCGGCCACGACACCATCAACGTGGGCGGCGAAAAAGTCGACCCCGACGAGGTCGAGGCGGCGCTGCGGGATCACCCCGCAGTCGCCGACGCGGTCGCCGTGGCCGTGCCGCACCCGACGCTCGGGTCGGTGGTCGGCGCGCACGTGGTGCTGCACTCAGGCGCGCGCGTGCGCAAGGCCGAGCTCGCCGCGCACTGCGGGCGACGGCTGGCCGGCTACAAGATCCCCAAGCATTTCACGTTCGTCGACCAGGTCCCCCGGTCGGCGGCCGGCAAGGTCCAACGCTGGCGGCTGGCCCCCCATCACGAGAACGGTGCGACCCCGCCATGAGCGATATCCTCAATGAAACGATCGATACTGGGTACCAGCGTCCCCGGGACCCGGTGGAAATCTGGCTGGCCCGGCAGTGGCAGCGCATCCTCGGCTTCGCCGTCGGGATCCGGGAGAACTTCTTCGGCGTCGGCGGCAACTCGCTGGACGCGGCCAGGGTGATCGACGCCATCATGGTGGAGTTCGGCGTCCAGCTCCCGTTGAACGTGGTGACCGAGAACCCGACCGTGGAAGGCCAGGCCACCTTGCTGCGCGGCGATGCCGAGCGGCTGTTCGGCCCGCTCGTCGCGATCCAGGACGGCGACGGCACCGGCCCCCCGCTGTTCCTGGTCCACCCGGACGATGGGCAGGTCGGACCGTACTGCCGGCTCGCCTACGCGCTGGGTGAGGAGTTCGCCGTGTTCGCCATCCAGCCGGCCGGCCTCTACGGCGACGCGGAACCCCGCCGCACGGTGCCGGCGATGGCCGATGCCTATGTCGACGCGGTCCGGGCGGTCCGCCCCACCGGTCCCTACCTGATCGGCGGCTGTGGCATCGGCGCGGCGATCGCCTATGAGATGGCCGTCCGGCTCGACGACGTGCGGCTCCTGGCCGCGATCGACGCCAGCCTGCTGGAACCACCGGACGCCGTCACCGAGTCCTGGTCCCGCGAGCCAGCCCGACAGCCGGACCTGCCGCGGATCTTGGCGAGCTGGCAGGAGCGCGACCTGGTACCGCAGGACGTGACACCGGAGTTCGCCGCGCGCTCGCTGCGCGTGTGGCGGGCCAACCAGGACGCCGCAGGCGACTGGCGGCCATCACCGTACGCCGGGACGCTCGACGTCTTCGGCCTGCCCCCGGTCACGACCCTGCCGGCGGCCGCTGCCCAGCGGACACACGAGTGCGGCACGGATGGGCAGCTAGCCGACGCGTTGCGCGAGCTGCTGGCCGACCAGCGATGAGCACCGGCACCGTTGTGACAGCGACGATGCGCCTAGTGCCCGTGAAGTTCTCCGGTACCCGTTCCGGTTCCGGTCCTGTCACCCTAGGCCAGCGGAACGTGCTGCTATGGGCCGTGGATCAAACCATGTTCGGCGCCGTGCAATGCCAGACGCTCAATGTCGCACCGGGCCGGTCGCTCAACGATGTGACGAAGGCGGCCGGCCGGCTCATCAGCCGGCACGAGTCACTGCGAACCTTGTTCGCGGCCGGCACCTCGGGGGATTGGATCCAGCAGGTCACGGCGTCCGGTGAGCTGCTCGTGGAGGTCCACGAAGCCGACGCTCGGCTAGACGTCACGGAGGCGCTGGTAAAGCAGCGGCTGAACGCGCCATTCGCGCTGGACCGGGAATGGCCGGTCAGGGTCGCGGTCATCACCTCCGGTGGCGCCCCGGCCAGGGTCCTGCTGGCTCTCACGCATGTGGCAGCCGATTTCGCCTCGCTGCGCATCATCGCCCGCGATTTCCGGCGGCTGATGAGCAACGGCACGAGCCAGGCACCGGAGCCGCCGACCCTTCATCCGCTGGATCAGGCCAAGCTAGAGATGTCGCCCATGGCCAAGTCCCGCGCCGAAGACGCGGTGCGGTACTGGGAGACTACCTTGCGCGGCACGCCGCAGTGCATGCTCGCCGTGCCCGGGCACCCGCCGGCGAACAGCGGCTCGAGGATGGCGACCCTGCGCTCGCGGGCTGCCGCACTTGCCCTGGCCAGGATCGCGAACCGGACTCACGCGAGTCAGTCGGTGGTGATCCTCGCCGCGGTCGCGACCCTCCTCGGCCTGCGCACGGCGAATGACCGGTGCCAGATCACCGCTCTGTGCGCGAATCGCTTCGCTCGGGCCAGCCGTGACTACGTTGGCACGATCGCGCAGGACGCGCTTATCGCCGCCGACCTGACCGCCGAAACGTTCGACGGAATCATCCAGGCGACCCGCACCGCCGCGCTGACTGCCTACTATCACAGCCAGTACGATGCCGGAAGCCTCTGGCAGATGATCGATCGCGTGAGCGACGACCGCGGCACCAAGTTCCACCGCGACTGCGTGCTGAACGACTTGAATGGCGCCGCGGTCCAGGTCCAGACGGGGCACGTCGGCAGCTTGCCGGATCCAGGTGACGCGACGAGCGCGATGCGGGACACGCGGCTGGTCTGGGCAGATACCGATCCACGCCCCTTGCTGTTCTATTTCGAGGTGCTCGGGCTGACCCAGCATGACGTGAGCCTGTCGGTGTGGGCCGACCAGTGCAGGTTTCCCGCCGCGGAGGTTGCGGAATTCCTGTTCGCCGTCGAGCGGTTGCTAGTGGCCGCCGAGAGGCGGAACGTCCCGGCACCCGATATCGGCGAACTGGTCGGCATGAGCCCGGTGCTCCGCGACGCGTCCTGGCGGCGGATCGACTCATGCTGGGTCGAGATGCCGGCCGTCCAGCAACTCCTCGACGACGTGGTCGCCTCGGTACCGGGCATCGATGTCGCTCAGGTCTTCTGCACCCGTGAGGCCGCCAGCACACCGACCATTGAGTCGCTCGTGACCTATGTTTCGGCGTCCGGTAACCAGATCACCCCCGAGGTCCTGCACGCGCAATGCCAGCAGCGGCTGGCCGACCGCCCTACCGCGATGGCGCCCGCCTGGTACGTCGTCTGCGACCAAGCCCCCGATGACCTGGCTCGCCTGGGGTCGTGGCGTCATCTGCCCGTCCGGGTCGAAGGCTCCGGCCGGGCGCGATTGACCCTCTTCTAGACAGGCAGGCGGACCAGTGATGAGCACCGAAGCCGAAACCTGCCAGCGCCGCCGGCGCCGCGTGCAGCTGACCCCGGTGCGGACGATCACGGTCGAGTTCACCGGGGAGCGGGCCGGCGAGGGACCGCTCACCCTGGGCCGGCTCGACTGTTACATGTGGCTGAGCCGGATGCCCAGCCACTTTTATGCGATCTTGTGCGTCGAGCTCCCGGTGCCGGCGATGGTGTCGGTCGATGACGTGGCCGGGGCGGTCGGGGTGCTGATCGCTCGGCACGAGTCCCTGCGCACCAGCTACCTGCCCGGCGAGCCGCCGCGCCAGCGGGTCGCGGCGGACGGCGTCCAGCTGCTGGAGGTCTGCTCGCTCGGCGAAGGGCACTGGGGACCGGCGGACCGCCCCGTGGCCGCCGACGCGCTAACCCGGTGGCTGCGCGAGACACCTGACCCGGGGCGGTGCCCGGTGCGCCTGGCGGTGGCCATCGCTCCCGGCGCCGGCGACCGGGTCATCGCGTGCGCCGCCGCGTTCTCGCACCTGGCCGTGGACCACGGCTCAATCGAGGTCCTCAAGCGCGACTTCGCCGGCCTGCTCAGCGATCCCGCCCGACGGCCGCCCGGACGGAGTAACCCGCCCAGACGGAGTAACCCGCCCGGCCACCAGCCGCTGGACCAGGCCGAGCTGGAGGCGACGCCGGCCGAGCGGCGCCGGGCCGACACGGCACTGGACTACCTGCAAGAGCAATCGCGGCGGATGCCCCGTTTCCTGTACGCCGTGCCGGGCGCCCGGGCCGGCGGGGAGCCGCTGGCGGTGGAGCTGTCGTCGGCGGCCGCCGCGATGGCCGTGCGGCAGGTGGCGGCGCGCACCCGGGCCAGCCGGTCCAGCGTCGTGCTGGCGGCCATCTGCGCCGTGGTCGCCCACCGCGCCAACTACCCGGAGCTGGTCTTCCCGCTGTTGTCCAGCAACCGTTTCGAACGCCGCATGGCGAACTACGTCGGCCCCCTGGCCCAGGGCACCAGCGCCACCATCAAGATCGGCGGAAGAAGCTTCGACGAGCTGGCCGGCCACACCTGGACCACGGTGATGGAGGCGAGCCGGCAAAGCAGGCACGACGCGGCCAAGCGGCTCGCCATGGACGAACTGATCGAACACGAACGGGGCCTGCGCCTCAACTACGCCCCGTTGTTCAACAACCTCGCCCCTGAGTCGTGGTCCGGGCTGACCGGGGGCGTCGGGTTCCAGCCTGAGGAGATCGGCGTAGCGCTCGCCCGGACCAAGCTGCGGTGGCGCCCGATGCCTGCCAACAGCATCGGCGAGGAAACGCCGATCCAGTTCCGCCTATACCAGGTCGATGGCTGCCTGCGGCTGGAGGTGTGGAGCGGTGACGCCGGCCTGGCGCCGCGGACCGAACTGGAGTCGGTGCTCCTGGCCGCCGAGCGCCTGCTGGTAGCCGCTGCATGCGGTGACGTGGCGACGGCCCGGATGCTCGCGCTCATCGGGCTGGAGCCCATCCCCGGTACCCCGGACCGGATGCTCATCGACTCCTGCTGGGTCGACCTAGCCGACGTGCAGCGCCTGGTCGACGACGCCGTCGCGCCCGCCGTGGCCCGCGTCTTCGCCTCGGCCGGCGGCCATCCGCTGGTCGCGCACCTGACCGCCACCGACGCCATCCGCACGCCGGGACAGGCCCACGCCCGCTGCATGGCCGCCCTCGCGCGCCACCCCACGGCCATCACCCCGCGCCACTACGTCATCTGCCGCACCGCACCACCCGACCCAGCCGACCCCGCCGCCTGGCCACCACCCCTGGCCACCGGCACCGGCCGCAACTCAACCCATTAGCGCGTCTGGGGTCGTGGCGTCACCTGCCCGTCCGGGTCGAAGGCTCCGGCCGGGCGTGAACTGTCCCGTGCTTAAGCAGGTGCGGGGTCTCCGCCGCATCCAGGACTGGCTCTTTCCAGATAGGCAGGCTGACTAGTGATGAGCACCGAAACCGAAACCCGCCAGCGCCGCCGGCGCCGCGTGCAGCTGACCCCGGTGCGGCCGATCCCGGTCGAGTTCACCGGGGAGCGGGCCGGCGAGGGGCCGCTCACCCTGGGCCAGCTCAATATCCACATGTGGCTAAGGCAGATGCCCGAGCACTTCTACGCGATCTTGCGCGTGGAGCTCCCGGTGCCGGCGACGGTGTCCGTCAGGGAGGTGGCCGAGGCGGCCGCGGCGCTGATCGCTCGGCACGAGTCCCTGCGCACCAGCTACGTGCTCGGCGAGCAGCAGTGCCAGCGGGTCGCGGCGGCCGGCGTCCAGCTGCTGGAGGTCTACTCGCTGGGCGCGGGACAGTGGGGACCGCGGGACCGGCCCGCGGTGGCTGAGGCGCTCACCCGGCGGCTGCGCGAGTCACACGATCCGGGGCGGCCGGTGCGCATGGCGGTGGCCGTCGCCCCGGACGCGGGCGACCGGGTCATCGCGTGCGCCGCGGGGCTCACGCACCTGGCCGTGGACCACGGCGCGATCGAGGTCCTCAAGCGCGACTTCGCCGGCCTGCTCAGCGATGCCGCGCGACGGCCGCCCGGACGGAGTAACCCGCCCAGCCACCAGCCGCTGGACCAGGCCGAACTGGAGGCCACGCCGGCCGAGCGGCGCAAGGCCGAGGCTGCCCTGGCGCACATGCAGGAGCAGGCACGGCGGATCCCCCGCTGCCTGTACGCTCTGCCGGGCGCCCGGCCCAGCAGCGAGTCACTCGCGGTGGAGCTGTCGTCGGTGGCCGCCGCGATGGCCGTGCGGCGGGTGGCGGCGCGCACCCGGACCAGCCGGTCCAGCGTCGTGCTGGCGGCCATCTGCGCCGTGGTCGCCCGCCGCGCCAACTACCGGGAACTGGTGTTCCCGCTGTTGTCCAGCAACCGTTTCGAGCGCCGTATGGCGAACTACGTCGGCGCCCTGTCCCAAGGCACCATCGCCACCGTCGAGACCGGCGGAAGGAGCTTCGACGAACTGGTCCGCCACACCTGGACCACAGTGATGGAGGCGAGCCTGCACGCCAGGTACGACGCGGCCAAGCGGGACGCCATGGACGAACTGATCGCGCACGAGCGGGGCCTGCGCCTCAACTACGACCCGTTGTTCAACAACCTCATCCCCGAGTCGTGGTCCGCGCTCACCCCGGGCATCGGGCTCCGGCCCGCGGAGATCGACCACGCGCTCGCCCGGACCGAGCTGCGGTGGCGCCCGGTGCCGGCCAACGGAAGCCCGATCCGGTTCAGCCTCACCCAGGTCGACGGCTGCCTGCGGCTGGACGTGTGGAGCTCCGACGCCGGCCTGCTGCCGCGGGCCGAGCTGGAGTCGGTCCTGCTGGCCATCGAACGCCTGCTGGTGGCCGCCGCGCACGGCGACGTGCCCGCCGGCCAGATGCCCGCGCTCATCGGGCTGGAACCCATCCCCGGCACCCCGGACCGGATACTCATCGAGAACTGCTGGGTCGACATAGCCGCCGTGCAGCGCCTCGTCGACGACGCCGTCGCCCCCGCCGTAGCCCGCGTCTTCGCCTCGGCCGGCGGCCGCCCGCTGGTCGCGCACCTGACCGCCACCGACGCCATCCGCACGCCAGAACACGCGCACGCCCGCTGCATGGCCGCCCTCGCCCGCCACTCCACGGCCATCACCCCGCGCTATTACGTCATCACCCGCACCGCACCGCCCGACCCGGCCGACCCCGCCGCCTGGCCCGCACCCCTGGCCACCGGCACCGGCCGCGCCTCAACCCACAGCCGCAGCAGGCTCCCCGCCATATCCCGGACTGACTCTCTTTCTAGATACGCAGGGTGACCAGTATGAACACCGGAACCGAGACCGGCCAGCGCCGCCGGCGCCGCGTGCGGCTGACCCCGGTGCGGCCGCTCCCCGGTCGAGCACACCGGGGAGCGCGCCGGCGAGGGCCATCGAACGCCTGCTGGTAACCGCCGCGCATGGTGACGTGCCCGCCAGCCGGATGCCCGGGGTCATCGGGCTGGAGCCCATCCCGGCACCCCGGACCGGATACTCATCGACCACTGCTGGGTCGGCATAGCCGCCGTTCAGCACCTTGTCGACGACGCCGTCGCCCCCGCCGTAGCGGCCGAATACCCAGGGTGGGTCACTACCTGGACAGCGTTGCCGGGTGGGTCCCGGCCGGCGCTGCGGTGGCCTGCTGTGCCTTGGAGCCTCGCATGACGCGCATAATCATGCGCGGGTGCATCAGCGCGTTCGGCGAATCAATCAGGCCCGCCACGCGGAAGAATGCCTCGGTCAACCGCGCGTCATGCGCAGCAGCGGTGTGCAGGCGGGCCATGTACGCGTTACCGAGGCGGACCTTGAGGGTCCGCTTCCCCGTTACCCCCGGGAAGCCGAGGTCCGCCCCCGCGGAGATCCCCCACGGCACGTTGATGTAGCGGGCGATCTCACGGAAGAAGCGGCGCGCCGACACCCCGCCCCGGAGCCGCGCCCGAGGTGCGGGTAACCGAGCTCGGTCAGCCACACCGGCGCCCGGGAGCCCCGGCCCGTGGCTGGCTGCGGGGACTCGGGCCGCATAGACTATTTTCCTCATAGGTCACAATTATCCCAATAGTCACCTGAGTCATGTCAGGTCACTCCGCCGCAGGTGCGGGCGGCCAGGTTCCCGCCGGCGGTCGGTTCACGGGCTAGCTAGCCTACAACGGCGTCCCGAGTCATGACAGCGTCCAAAATGCGCGGCATATCCCGATTCACTCGCCGGCGGGCAGCCCCCCGAGCCCCGGCCCGCCGCGAGTGCCGTCAGTTATGCCGCGATACGCGGCATAACTGACGGCACTCGCGATGATCATGACGCGAGCGGCCGTCCCACGACGTCACCGTGGCCCCGGATGCCCCCGCAGCATCGTCAGCAACAGGTCGCCACGCGCTGTTGTAGTACTAGGCCCTTGGGGCGTTTGTCCGCTTTACGGAGGGCTGGCTGATGCGGGAGCCTGCCAATGCCAGGCGATTTAGACGGCCGCACCCTCGTGTTACTCAAGCACTGGTGGGGCACGAGGTAAGTGGCATTGGGACAAGAGGAGGTGAGACGGCAACGTCCGGATGCGTGGCCTCATAATGGCACCGCCCCTTAGCGGGTAACGAGGGCGGCTGGATATCGGCGATCCGGACGTCGTGGAAAGCGGCCCGGACCAGCAATTCCTCGACGCCGAGGAGAAAGCCCTCAATCGACGCGCGTGGCAGGTAGCACGTATCAGCGATGAGCACCAGCGCGGAACCAGCCCCATGATCGACGACCTGCATGCAGAACCGGCACCGTGACCACGCTACGTTGCCAGATTCCCAGGTGAGCGATGTCCGCGCCAGCAACTCGCGTGCCGCCTGCTCGCTGTGGGCTTTCGCAGGACCGTTGGCTGCGCGGCTGTTATGGCTAGGCCGCCCCAGGCCGCGCAGGTCGTTGAAGCAGCAGAATGGGTTGACGTCTTCCCCGCGCACGTGGCTGGCCTCCTTGATCACCCGGTTGATGACGCTCTGGTCGTAATACGCATACCGGTAAGCGTCCAGGGCGGACATCCACGCTTGCCGGGCGATCTCCCGGAAGCTCAGCTCATGCCGCAAGTCGAGGACGACCAGACCCAGCTGAATGAGGTTGGTGACGAGGCCCCCATGCCCAGGCTGGACCCGGTTAAGCGCAAGGGCATTCATCGCGCTCACCTGATGCCCTGTCCAGACTCCGGCCATCGTGCAGGTGGCGGCCAGCAAGACGGCGGAGGTCGTCACCCGCGCGTCGCCCGCTATTTTCTCCGCAGCCATCTCAAGGGCGGGTGACATTAGTACGGCCTGCTGGCGGCGGGGATTCTCGGCCGGTCCGACAAGAGGGAACATCGTGGGCGGGATGCGCCGGTACTGTGCCGACCAGTACCGGGCGGAACGCTCCGTCTGCACCTGGCATTCCGGCGTTCGCTCCTGCATCCACGCCAGATCGGACGGCTGCATGACGGTCTCGCCCGGCATTTCTCGGCCGGAGAGAGCCAATTGTAGCTCGTTCATTATAATCTGGGCGGCGGCACCGTCGGCCGCGATATGCGAAAAAGTGAGGATAATGAAGCGGACATCCCCTCCGGTCGTCACGAAACCGGTCCGCATGTGAAACTCTTCACAAAGATCGAATTTGGCCTCACGCTGACGGCGAGCGACAGTGACGACGCTAGTCATCAAGTTAGCCTCTCGGGCTTCAGTAATTGCGACCCTGAGCACACCCGACTTGTCCACGACCTGCCATACTCTGTCTTCTGAGCATTGCAGGCGGGTACGCAGTGCCTCGTGCCTCGCGACAATGCCGCTAATGGCGTCCGCAGCCGCGGCTACGCTGATGCCCTCGTCCTGGACGGTCAGCACGTATGAACCATTGAGGTCACAGTCGGGATCCCGCTGGAACTTAAGCCAGATGCCGTTCTGGCCCCACGTAAGCGGGGCCCGGCACGCCCTGGTCCCCGTGAAGTTGACGGTAATGCTGGCGGGGCCTTCCCCCGCAGCCGGGACACCGGGATCGGGGAGTGCGCCCCGCGGGTGCCCGGAAGGCAGGTTTCTCACCATGTGACTTCCTGGTTACTTCCGCTCTTCCGTGAGGCTGAGTCGGCGGCCCCTATCGCCGGGGTGGAGGCGATCAGGCACTGCCGATGCCTCACTATCGCCGGGCGGCAAAGGTTATCGCACCTTCCTGATTGCCCCTCGACCGCGTCCGGCCGGGGGCACCATTGTTGAGCATTTTAGAAGGTGGACGCGCTGTTGCATTGTGCTCGCCGCGGCGTGGCCGGCAATGTAGAAGGTGCCCGCGCACCGGGCCGCAGCGATGATTCAGGAGTACAGATTCCGGTCATCGCTCAGCGGAGGAAGCGGCATGGGCCAGCTCACCGACGTATTCACCGACATAGTCGCCGAGGGCGAGGCCCTCGACAAGATAGTAGCTGGCCTTGACGCCTCGCATTGGGCGCAGCAGACAGCCGCTCCGGGCTGGACCGTCAAGCACCAGATCGCCCACCTGGCTTCAGTCTTCCGCATAGCCGGGCTGGCGGCATCCAACCCTGACTTGTTCGTGAAAGTGACCGCCGGCGCCGAGAAGGACTTCGACGCGGCAGTGTCCGAAATGCTCAAGCCGTACCTGGCCAGCTCGACCGATGACCTGTTCGCGCGGTGGCGCGCGGAGCGGGACGCCGCCGTGACGGCACTCGCCGCCTTGCCCCCCGACCAGTTGGTCCCCTGGGTGGCCAGGCAGCTTCCCGCCGGGGTTCTCGCCTGCGCTGGGATGATGGAGCTGTTCGCGCACGGGCAGGACATCACCGACGCGGTAGGCGCCCAGCGTGAGATCACCGACAGGATCGGCCACCTAGCCTGGTTCGCCACCAGGAACCGCGACTTCGGCTACCAGGTACGCGGCCTCACCCCGCCCGAGGCCGAGTTCAGGTACGAGCTCACCGCCCCCTCCGGGGCGACATGGGAATTCGGGTCCCCCGACGCCGACCAGCGGGTAACCGGCCCGGCACTAGACTTCTGCCTCCTGGTCACCAGGCGCAGGCACCGCGACGACCTCGCAGTCCGCGCGACCGGGGCAGACGCCGACCAATGGCTGGACATCGCGCAGGCCTACCGCGGCTCCCCCGGCCCGGGACGCCAGCCCGGACAGTTCAGCGGCACGACATCCGCCTGAGCCACGCCACGGGGGCACGGCTAGCTAGCGGCCTGCGCACTCGCGCTTCCCTGCGACGGCGCCGACCGTCGAGGCGCTTTGCGGGCGGCGAGCGGCACGGTGGCGAACAGGCCGAAGGAGCCGTTGCGCGACTCGATGGTCAACGTGCCGCCGACGGAATTCAGGCGCGCCACCAGGTTCTCCAGCCCGCCGCCATCGCGGTGCGGCACCCCTGACCGTGACGCGCCGTCATTGGCGACGACCAGCGTGACGCACTCACCGGCCTGGCTCGCCGCCAGCCGGCAAGTCCGCGCGGAGCTGTGCCGCAGCAAGTTCGTCACCGCCTCGCGCAAGACCGTGGCGAGCACCGTGTCGACCTTCTCGTCAAGGGCACCGCAGTCGATCTCGATGTCCGCCATGATCCCGGCGGCGGCCAGCAGGGACGCCGCCGAGCCCGCCTCCGCGACCAGCGACATGGCGCGGTAGCCGTTCGCCACTAGGCGAACGTCGGCCACCGCCTGCCGGGCGAAGACCACGACGTCGGCCAGCTCCTCACGGGCTAGCTCCGGCTTGGCCACCATGGTCCGCCGGCTGAGCTCGGCCTTCAGCGCGATCGCCGACAGGCTGTAGCCCAGCAGGTCATGCAGGTCCTGGGAGAAGCGCGTGCGCTCCCTGATGACGGCGAGCTGGGCGATCTCCTGATGCATGACGTCCGCGTGCCTGACCAGCGCCACCAGGCGGGCCAGCCCGAAGACAACAATGCCCATGACCAGGTTCCCGGCCACCGCGAGGGCGATGTCGTAGGCTCCCGGCCGCGCCACGATGGCGGCGGCCAGCATGCTCAGCGCGACGGCCGTGAACGGCACCCATGCCTTCCAGCCGGGCATGAGCAGCAGTATTGACCCGGCGAGGAAGCCGGTCATGCCCGTCCACATGAGGCCGAAGGCCAGCAGCGGCAGGTAGCTGGCGGCCGCCTGGCCCACGACGACGGCACCCCGCCGCCGGGCTCGCCAGCGCTCCGCATTCGAAGAAGAACTGCCTAGATG
>JAICUO010000896.1 GCA_025935815.1 Streptosporangiaceae bacterium | reverse complement strand
GGTCCGATCGGTCCGATGCTCATAAGTCTTCTTCTCTCCTGTTACCTAGCCTGATGCGGACGGCATTACCCGCGCCGCACGACCCCTATCAGCGTTGCCCGGCATAGATTGATTCCCGGATCTCACGGAAACTTGACACGGGTAGACTCAACTCTCATGACCGTACCGCTCGTGATCGTCGACGGGGCCAACGTCGTCGGATCCGTGCCCGACGGCTGGTGGCGCGACCGGCCGGGCGCCGCCATCCGGCTCCGCGACCGCCTGGCATCGGTGCCGGCCACGGGTCTGCCCGACCTGCCCGGCCCGGTGGAGGTCACCTTGGTCGTGGAGGGCAAGGCCAAAGACATTCCACAGACCGGCAATGGTGTACGGGTGGAGCGCGCCCCCGGCTCCGGCGATGACAAGATCGCCGATCTGGTACGCGCGGAGGCGCCGGGCCGCCGGACCGTCGTCGTCACCGCCGACCGTGGCCTGCGCGAGCGGGTCCTCGCCCTGGGCGGCGAAGTGCGGGGCCCGTCCAGCGTCCCCCGGCGTTAGTCTGTCTTGGTGAATTCCGGGGTGCCGCCTCAGCCTCTCCCGGCGCGCCGCCCTCCCGAGCCCGACGTGTCCCGAATCACCGGCTGTTTCACCCCTCTTGCCCTTTTCGTGGCTTCCCCGCCGCGGGGGATCACCTGCCACCAGCCGCCGTGGGCCGAGCGGGCCTCGGCGGCCGCGCTGCTGGCGCTCGCCCGCTGGGTCACGCCGGACCTCCCCCTCTACGGCGACGACCACGACCGCGGCGACTTCGCGCCCTGACCGCTCCCGGCCCCTCTCTCCGCGTCCCCCTTCGTTCCTCCTCAGCCGGGAGTCCTTCGCCATGCCCACCGCCTCCGCGGTCCTGCGCGCACCCCAGGTGCCGCTCGTCCTCGTCGCCAGCCAGGTCGGCCGCCTCCCGCTCGCGGCCGCTCCCCTCGCCCTGCTGCTCTACGCCCGCCAATCGGTCAGCCTCGCCGTCGCCGGCATCGTGGTCGCCGTCTTCACCGCCGGCATGGCCGTGGGCGCGCCCTTCCTGGCCCGGTCGGTGGACCGCCGGCGCCAGCCACCCGTCCTCTACGGCTCGGCGTCGCTCTCCGCCGTCGGCTACCTGATCGCCGCCGGGAGCGACGGCCGCCCCGCCCTGCTGCTCACCGGCGCGGCGCTGGCCGGGCTCGGCACCCCGCCCCTGGAAGCCTGCCTGCGCGCGCTGTGGCCGGACCTCGTCCCGCCCGCCGACATCACCGCCGCGTACGCCCTCGACATCGCCCTGCAGGAAGTCATCTTCGTGGCCGGCCCCCTGGTCGCCCTGGCCGCCGTCGCAATCGCCGGCCCCGCGGCCGGCCTGCTCACCGCCGCTGCCCTGCAACTGGGCGGGGTCGCGTTCTTCGCCAACGCCCCGGTCGTGCGCGGCTGGCGCGGCACTCCCGCGCACCGCCACTGGGCCGGCCCGCTGCGCGTACCCCGCCTGGTGGCGCTGGTGCTGGGCGTCGTCTGCACCGGCGCCGCGGTCGGCAGCATCCCGGTCGTGCTCACCGGCTACGCCGAGGCAGCCGGCGACCGCGGCCTGACCGGCTGGCTGCTGGCCGCCCAGGCGTCGGGCGCGCTGGCCGGCGGGCTGATCTACACCCGCGCCAAGCCCGGCGGCCGGTCCCGCCTGCCGCTGCTGGCCGGGTGCTTCGCGCTGGGCTACGTCCCGCTGCTGCTCGTGCCCGCGCCCGGCGGGATGGCCCTGCTCCAGGCCATCAGCGGCGTCGGCCTGCCACCCCTGCTGACGGCGTGCTTCCTGACCGCCGACCGGCTGGCCCCGCCCGGCACCGCCGTCGAGGCCTTCGCCTGGATCTTTACGGCCTTCACCGTGGGCAGCGCCACCGGCGCCGCGCTGGCCGGCCCGCTCACCGACATCAGCGTCCGCACGGGCTTCACCTTCGCCCCGGTCGCGGGGCTGCTCGCCGTCGCCGCGATGGTGGTGGTCGCCACCTCCCGCCCCGCGAAGAGGAACCCCTGACGACGGCCCGGCCGACCCCCACCGAACAGCGCAGTCAAACGCACGGAGGTCGCACCGCAGCGGGATCGCAATGTGCGGCCCGTAGCGCGGTCGACTCCAGCGGCCCGTGCCGCCGTCGCCCCCTGCAGCGCGCACCGCGGTCGCCTTCAGCGGCCCGCACCGCCGTCGCCCTCTGCGGCCCGCACCGCGGTCGCACTTTGCCGGCCGCCGCCCGGTCGCGCTTCGCCGCACAGGCATCGCGGTCGCACTTTGCCGCCGCAACGCCGCCGCCCTGCACCGCCGCTCCACCCAGTGGTCACCGGCTACCGGTCCGGCGTAACACATGTCCCGCTGACCGCACGACGTATCCACAAAGCCGGGTTATCCACAACCCGCCCGACCCGCCCGCGCCACATGGCGATTTCTTCGGCACAATGACCAGCGGGGGCACCCCCTGGGAGGGCGGGATCCGGGACTGGCGGGATCCGGGACTGGCGGGATCCGGGACTGGCGGGATCCGGGACTGGCGGG
>JAICUO010000250.1 GCA_025935815.1 Streptosporangiaceae bacterium | reverse complement strand
GGGCGCATCATCTCGTTGTCCTCGTGGTCGAGGATGTGGCAGTGCAGCATGTAGGCCGGGCCCACGGTGGAATCGAAGGAGAACAGGTTCTGCCCGGGGGTGACGCCGTTCACCGCGGTGGCCTGGGGGGCCCAGCGGATCACGAACCGGTTCACGTACTTGGGGTACACCTTGACGGTGTCCTTCCAGCCAATCTCGTGCGGGTTCGGGGGAATGACGGGGCCGCTAAGGAAGGGCGAGAATGCGGGGTTACCGCCCATCGCGCCGTCCGCGTTCTCGTTGAAGTAATTGTTTGGCGGCCCGTAGCCCGGGATGATCGTGCCTGGCTGGTAGGTGACCGGGCTCCAGGTACCGTCGGCCGCCTCGCCGTTGAACGTGCCACCGGGGAACGCGGCCGCATACGCGCCGATGTAGGTCGGCTCGCCGTTGTCGTCCAGAAGCACCGCCTGCCGGTTGACTAGCTGGAACTGGATCAGGTGGATGTGGATCGGGTGGGCGTCCTCGGTGATGTTGAAGAACTCCCACACCTCGGTGGAGCCGATCCGCGGGAACTCGGTGATGTGCAGGTCCTGGGAGAACTGATCGGTGCCGGAGCCGGGGATGGGCTGGTTTCCGCCGCCGTCGCGGCGGCCGTTCCACTTGCTGTTGTTGATGAGGTCGATGACCGGGGTGTCCGCGGTGTTGCCGTTATTGCCGAACGGGTCTTCCATCTCGAACAGCACCAGCTGGCGCTTGTGGGACAGGGTTACCCCGGCCGCGAGCGCGCCGGTCGTCGGGTTGGCCAGCCGGACGATCTTCGGCTCCTGGTTGGCCCCGCCGCGCAGCGGGGCACCCGTCGCCGGGTTGTAGGAGGTGTCGGTGCCCTGCAGTGGCAGCGTGACCTGGAACTGCATGACCTCGCGGGTCGGGTCGGCCGGGTCCAGCGGGTCGCCGCTGGGGAACGGCACGTTCCCGTCGTTGGTCAGCGTGAACGTCTTCCCCGCGAGCCCGGTGAAGTCGATGATCACGTCCATCCGCTCGGACGGGGCGAGGAACAGCCGGGTGGTCGGCGACGGCGAGCCGTCGGTGGGCGGCTCGGTCTGGCCGGTCAGCTTGACCGGGGCGTCCAGCAGGCCGCCGTCGTTGCCGATGACGTAGAACGCCGGGCCGATCGCCTGGGTGCTCGCGTTGACCAGGCCCATCCGGTAGAACCTCGCGTTCGCGCCGTTGAGGAAGCGGAACCGGTAACGGCGCGGTTCCACCTTCAGGAAGGGGAAGGCCCGGCCGTTGACGCAGTTCACGTCGCCGAAGAACTCGGGGATCCAGTACGGGTGGATGTTCGGGTTGCTCGGCGCGCCATCGACCAGGCTCGGGTTGGCGTCGCTGTCGGGGAACAGCAGCTGGCCGTTGGTGTCGAACTGCCGGTCCTGCAGGAGCAGTTCGACCTCGTAGTTCCCGGCCGGCAGCTTGAGCGGGTTGCTGGCCAGGCCGGTGTCGAACTGGTCGCGCAGCAGGTAGAACGCGGCCTGGCCGGAGTAGACGTTGAGCCGGGTGACGCCCAGCGTGTGGTCGTGGAACCACAGGGCCGTCGCCTGCTGGCCGTTCGGGTAGTTGTAGACGGCGGCGTTCGGCGATGTCGCCTGGAATGTCGCGTACCCCTTGCCATGCAGGCCATTGTTGGTGAACCAGCCCTCCGGCACGCCGTCCGACGTTGACTGGTCCTCGCCGCCGTGCAGGTGGACGACCATGGGGATCGGGCCGGTGTACGGGGCGGTAGAGTGTCCGGTGTTCAGCGGGTCGGCCCAGTGGATCGTCTGGTCATAGGTCAGGTACTTGCGCAGCGCCGGGGTCGTCGGCAGGCTGTTGACGTAAGTGATGGTGGTTGGGGTGCCCCTCTTCTGCTCGACCGTGACGCCGGGCCAGCTGGGCGCCGCGCCCGCCGCGCCGACACTGTAGCCCCACAGGAAGGTGCCACTGTTGAACGGAGCGGGCAGCGAGGTGTAGAACGAGTCCGGCAGCACCTTCTGCTGGAACTCACGCAGCCCGACCTGCAAGGTCGAGCTTTGCACCCGGCGGCCGTTGAAAGTCGGCACCGGGGTCACCCACTTAGTGAGGGTGCTCCCGTCCAGCGCCGTCTGCGGAATGCTGACGCTCGCGCTTGCGGACCCGAATATCGCGGGTGCCTCGATCCGGATCGCCGCTCCCGCGCCGGCCAGGCCCGCCACCTTCATCGCGGTGCGGCGGCTCATGCGGCCTTTACTACTCATTATTCGGTTGCCTCCCTAAGGGATGGGACGGGGACTTGCTGGTCAGGTGACTGATGGTCGCGGGCGGGCAGCCGGCGGGCGATCCAGAAAAGGGCGATGAGCGCAACCGGGAGGCCGATGGCCAGGCCCGCGAGGGCGTCCTGGAACGCGTGGGCCACCTGATAGGCGAACGCGTAGGGCGCGGGGGTGACCGGTGGCCCCTTGGGCAGCGGGACCGGCTGGCCGTTCTTGACCAGCACATGCGAGTGCACCTTTACCGACAGCAGCGCGCTGGTGTTATACACGCGGGCCGCGTTGGAACGGTCCGCGGCCTTTTGCAGGAACCACGCGGCAACCGGTGCCGCGGTGATGGCGGCCGCCATGATTATTCCTCGCGCAGCGATGTCGGCGGCCCTGGGCAACCGGAGCCTGACCCGCGTCGCGATCAGGTAGCCGCCCCAGGCCGCGAGCGCGAGCAACGGGACTACCATCAGCGCGAGGACCACCGGATCGCTTACCCAGTGCAGGTTCGCGCCGATGACCTTGCCGTGGATGTGCACGGGGACCAGGGGCTCGGCCTGGGTGAGGTTGTCCAGCCAGTTGTGCGCGAACCAGCCCGGTATCAGCACGACGGCCAGGCTGGCCACGGTGAGCAGGGACCGGCGGAGCAGGCCGGCGCGGCTGCCGGTGCCGATGCCGCGCCAGTCGGCAATCCGCTGCGCGGCCCAGACGCCCAGCGCGAACAGCGGAAGGGCGATCAGAGAGTCGCACGCCCACCGCAAGATACCCGAGCCCGGCGCCTCCTGAAATTGCACCGGCGCCGTGTAGAGGAACTGGTCAAGCCCGATAACTGTAAAGCTGAGAACCAGTGAGATAACGAATATATCCTGGCCGTCCGCCGCGAAGGTGCTAGCCGTTTTCGGGCGCGTCAAAGGAACCACTCACCGTCTCCTCCCGGGCCGAAGAGAAAACCGGCCGATAAGCGGCCATCGCGGCGGCCGTGCCGTTCTGAAATCTTATTGTTTGTTGAATTGCGTCGTTTATATGTAACGGTACGGAAACCTGGCTGTCAAGATCCTCTGCATTCTGTCATTCATTTCGCTGATGACATTTCTGTCATCTGAGCGGGCTTCCCGCGGGGCCGCCAGTCAGCTAAGGTTCAGGGCCTGCCGGGCGGCGTCGGATAGCAGCATCGCGAACGAGGACCGGGTGGAGATGGTGCCCGGGCCGGGGTTGTCCCTGATCTCCAGGCGGATCTGCCCGTCCTTGTCGATCACGAAGACCATGTCACTCATCACGCTGGACGCGCCCGGGGCCATGTGCGAGACGAAGATCCCGTACTTGCCCCACGTCGCCTGGAGCTGGGCCGCCGAGCCGGTGAGGAACAGCCAGTTGGGCACCGCATCAAGGCCCTCGGCGCGGGTGAGCGCCTGGATGTCGGCCGTCCCGAAGTGCCGCTGGCTGGCCGCGATGGCGACCAGCCGCACCTGCGGCGCGGAGCTGCCGAGCAGGGCGCTGGCTTCCTTCAGTTCGGTGGCGACCGGGCAGTCGTCGGTGCACCGCGGGTCCAGGAACGTCAGCAGCGTGACGGCGCCGCGCAGCGACGCCAGGCTCACCGGCTGACCGGACTGGCTGACCAGCTGGAAGTCGGGGGCCGGCCGGTTCACCGCGTGGGGCGCGCCCGCGATGGACCGCGCGATGAGCGGGTCGGCGTGCGGGCTGAGCGAGGCGGCCGCCAGCGGGACGACCCCGACCAGGGCCATGCCCAGCGCGCCGATCGCCGCGACGGAGTGGGTGCTGGCCAGCGGGCGGGCCCTGGTCGCCGTCCAGCCGCTGGCCAGCGGGCCACGGGCGGAACTGACCGGCGCCACGGAGCGTTCGGGGGAGAAAACCTGCTGGCTGGTCGCGGCGCGGTAACCCGTCCACAGCAGCACCACCCACGGGACCATGCTGTTCGGGTCGGTGCCGAGGCCGCCGGGAACCCCGAGGTCCTGAATCAGGACCCAGACGATGAGGCACAGCGCGGTGGCGGCGGGGATGACGATCCGCAGCACGCGTGGCCGGGCGGGCAGCGCCGCGCGCAGGCGGGCCGGCCCGGCCGGCCAGCCCGCGCCCGCGATGAGGCCCAGGCCAGCCAGGGCGAGCGTGGCGACGGCGGCCAGGTTCACCTCGAAGCCATGCGCGCTGGTGAATGCCGCGACGCCGTTGATCATCCGGGCCTGCGGCGCCGGCTGCGCGAGTCCGGCCATGTCCTCGATCATGCTCGTGAGAGTGCCGTCGCCGCCGCCTTGCCAGTAGCCACGCCCGGGCCACGCCTGTAGCAGCGCCAGGCCGAGCCAGAACGCGCCCGTGCCGGCCAGCAGCAGCCGGCCCAGCGTGTGCCCGGCCCAGGCTCGCGCCGGGAGGGCCAGCAGCACCCCGGCGACGATGTAGAGGGTGACCGCGCCGGGCGCACCGGACAGCCAGCTCAGGCCGGGCGCGAAGATCCCGCCGAATGCCTCGCCGAACACCCAGACGATCAGCCCCCAGGCCGCGCCGCTCAGCCCCGCCAGCCGCGACGACCAGCCGTCCCGGGATGCCAGCATCCACAGCCCGATGCCGAGTTGAATCCACACGGCGGCCGCCGCCGCCTGCACCGGATGGAAGGACCAGATGGTGCCGCCGGCGTTCACCACCGCCTGCACCCACCCCGGAGATGCTGACGCGGCCGGCTGGACCACCTGCGACGGAAGGCCCGCGGCCATCTGCGGCTGCACCTGGAGGATCCCGTCCACGACCCACAAGATGCCGAACGAGACCCGCAGGATCCGTCGTGCCCTCGGCTCCGCGGCCATAGCGGCGGTCGCGGGGGCCGGGGCACCCGCGAACCGCCGGCGGAGCAGCCCGTACGCCAGCAGGAGGGCGAGGAATAGCACGGCTATGATGCCGACCTGGCGCAGCAGGGCGGACCAGAAGGCCGCCTGCAGCACCGGGTCGTTAGTGTGCACTCCTGACGTCATGCCGGGCACGGGAGGCTCCTTCGCGATGAGCTGCGATGAGATGCGAGACGGACGGCTACTTGACGGGGATGTAGGGGCGCATCATCTCGTTGTCCTCGTGGTCGAGGATGTGGCAGTGCAGCATGTACGCCGGACCCTTGGTCGGGTCGAAGGAGTACAGGTTCTGCCCGGGGGAGACGCCGTTGACCGCGGTGGCCTGCGGCGCCCAGCGGATGATGTACCGGTTGACGTAGCCGGGGTACACCTTGACGGTGTCCTTCCAGCCGGACTCCTCGGCGTTCGGCGGGATGACCGGCCCGGTCAGGTACGGCGAGAAGGGCCGGTTGCCGCCGAGCGCGCCGTCGGCGTTCGGCGTGAAGTAGTTCCGCGGCGGCCCGTAGCCGGGAATCCACGTGTGCGGGGCGTAGGTGACCGGGCTCCACGACCCGTCGGCCGCCTCGCCGTTGAACGTGCCGCCGGGGAAGTCGGTCGACCAGTCGTCCAGGTAGGCGGCCTGCCCGGTGTCGGGGTTGATCGTGACGGCCTGCCGGTTCAGCAGCTGGAACTCGATCAGGTGGACGTGGATCGGGTGGACGTCCACCGTCGTGTTGAGGAACTCCCAGACTTCGGTCGAGCCCACGCGCGGTAGCTCGGTGATCTGCAGGCCCTGCCCGAACTGGTCGGGGACGCTGCCGGGGATCGGCGGGAAGCCGCCACCGTCGCGGTGCCCGTTCCACTTGGTGTTGTTGATCAGGTCGATGATCGGGGTGTCCTGCGTGTTCGTGCCGTTGCCGAACGGGGTCTCGTACTCGACCAGCACCAGCTGCCGGGTGGCGTTCGGCCGCACGCCCGCGGCCAGGCCGCCGGCGCCGTTGGCCAGCCGGACGATCTTCGGTTCCTGGTTGGCGCCGCCGCGCAGCCCGGCCCCGGTGGCCGGGTTGTAGCTGGTGTCCCTGCCCTGCAGCGGCAGGTTGACCTTGAACTGCATGATCTGCCGGGTGGGGTCGGCCGGGTCGAGCGGGTCGCCGCTGGCGAAGGGCACCTGCGCGTCGTTGGTCAGCGTGAACGTCTTCCCGGCGAGCCCGGAGAAGTCGATGATGACGTCCAGGCGCTCCGAGGGCGCGATGAACAGCCGCGTCGTCGGGCCGGGCACGCCCGGGTTCTCGTCCTCCGGCTGCAGGGTCATCTTGATCGGGGCGTCCAGGAGGCCGCCGTCCATGCCGATGATGTAGGCGGCCGGGCCGGTCGCGCCGGTGGCCGCGTCCACCAGGCCCATCCGCACGAACCGGGAGTTGGAGGCGTTCAGCAGGCGGAACCGGTAGCGGCGGGGTTCCACTTGCAGGAACGGCCAGGACCGGCCGTTGACGCACATCACGTCGCCGAAGAACTCCGGGATCCAGTACGGGTGGATGTCGGGGTTACTCGGCGGGCCGTCCACCAGCGACGGGTTGTTGTTGCTGTCGGGCCAGATGAGCTGGCCGTTAGTGTCGAACTGCCGGTCCTGGACCATCAGCTCGACCTCGTAGTTGCCGGCCGGGAGCTTCAGCGGGTTGCTCGCCAGGCCGGTGTCGAACTGGTCGCGGATGAGGTAGAAAGCGGCCAGGCCACCGTAGACGTTGATGCGGGTGATGCCGAGCACGTGGTCGTGGAACCACAGCGTGGTGGCTTCCTGGCCGTTCGGGTAGTTGTAGATCGCCGAGTTCGGCGCGGTGGGCGCGAAGGTCGAGTATCCCTTGCCGTGCAGGCCGGTGTTGGTGAACCAGGCCTCGGGGACGCCGTCGGAGGTGGACTGGTCCTCACCGCCGTGCAGGTGGACGACCGCCGGCAGCGGCCCGGTGTACGGCTGGTTCGACATCGCCGCGTTCAGCGGGTTCGCCCAGTGGATCGTCTGGTCGACGGTCAGCAGCTTGCGGAGGTTGGAACTGGTCGGCAGGTTGTTGATGAACTTGACCGTGGCCGGGAAGCCGCGCTTCACCTCCAGCGAGGCGCCCGGCCACTGCGGCGTCGCCGCGCCGTTCAGCTGGCCATTGGCGTAGCCCCAGACGTAGGTGCCCCTCCTGAACCCGTCGCTGAGCGTGGCGTAGAAGGCGTCGGGTAGCACCTTCTGCTGGAACTCGAGCATATTGACCTGCAGGCTGGGACCGGAGACCCGCCTGCCCACGAAGGTCGGCACCGGGCTGACGAACTTATGGACGCTCGCGCCGGGCAACGGGGTCTGCGGGACCTGGACGGAGGCGTAGGCCCCCGTGAACAGCGTGGGTGCCTCGAATCGGATCGCGGCGCCAGTGCCGGCCACCGCGCCGAGTGCGAGCACGTTTCTTCGGCTAAGGGGTTTCATGGCTTTCCTGCCTTCCTGCTAGGTACCTTCTGGGGTGGCTGGTTCGGCCGCAGGGACGTTCCCGCGGCCGACGCGGGCCGGCTGGCGCGTTCCGGCTGGCCGGCGGCCGACGCCGGCCAGCAGGAACGCGACCGTGACCGGAAGCCCGGCGGCCTGCCCGGCCAGCCCGTCTTGCAGGGCGTGGGCGGCCTGGTAGCCGAGGGCGAAGCGCGCGGCGGCCGGCCGCTGGCCGGCGGCCACCGCGCTGGTGTAGTAGACCCGGCTCGAGTAGGCGTGCACCGCTGCCTGGTGCAGCAGCCACGCCAGGACGGGAACGGCGGCGATGAGGAGGACCGTCGTGGCCACCCGCAAGACGCCGCCCGCGCGGCTCGCCGGGAGGCCACGGGAGAGCCGCCGGCCGCCCCACGCCGCCGCCGGTACCAGGCAGGCGCAGGCCAGAGCCACGATCACGGGCGAGGTCACCCAGTACACGTCGCCGCTGTCATGGGCCTGCGGGAAGACGAGGGGCTGGGACGTGATGGGGTTATCGGTCCGGTCAACCTGGAACCACGCCGGCGACAGCACCAGGGCGGTGGCCACGCTGATGAGCATCGCCCGCTTGAGGAGGTCCGTACGGCGATCCGCCGTCAGGCGTGCGCGCCCAGCAATCCAGTCCCCGGCCAAGATCCCCACCGCGAACAGCGGCGTCGCCATTAGCGAGTCCGCTATCCAATGCTGGATCTCTGTCCCCGGCTGCATGGCGAATTGCGCTGGTGATACGCGCAAGAATTGATCGAGCCCGATTACAGCAAGGCCTAGCAGGACGGCCATGACTAGGATGCCGTGGCCGCTGAGTCGTCGGTCGGCACCCTTTTCAGGGATCACCAGAGAACGCATGCTCACCACCTCCGGGCAGAAGGGGAACTTCAGTCCGGAAGCGCCGCCGCGGGGTGAGCGGTACTGGCCGGCTCAATCACGATGCCTAATGAGTTGCCAGTAATTTGAACTTTTCCCCGAATTAAATGTCAAGCTTCGGGGGTGGCAGAGGCGATGACATTTTTGTCATGTGGGCCGCAGGGCCGTCGGGGCTCCTTCGACTCGGTAACCCGGCAGAAAGTTACATTAAATAACTGGTGCGGGGTTGCTGATTTTGGCGCGCTTAGCGGCCTCCGGCCGGCCTTCGGCGGGGCTTCGGCCGCTGGAAGCGCGGGAGGCAGACCTCAGCCGCGCAGGCGCAGGCCTCGCGGGGTGGGGCGGAATCCGGCGGACCGCAGTGCCCGCGCGAGCGGAGTGTCGTAGACGGCTTCGCCGTCTGCCCGTTCGACGGTGATCCGGCCGAGCGCGCCAGCGCGGACGGCGGCGGCCAGCGCGGCCGCGCATGGCTCAAGCGTCGCCGGGTCATCGGTCCATGACAACAGCGACTTGCCGCCGCGTTCCACGTACAAGACGAGCGCGCCGTTCGCCAGGATGACCAGCGCCCCCGCCTTGCGCCCCGGCTTATGGCCGGTGGCGGCGTCCTCGGGCCGCTCGGGCCAGGGCAGCGCCGCGCCATACGGCTGGGCCGGGTCAGCGGCGGCCATCACGAACGGCGCCGCCGCGGGCACCGCCCGCGCCGTCGGCAGTTCCCAGTCCGCGGGCGACGGGGGAGCGGGAGTCATCAGGTCCCCGGCCAGCGCCCGCATCCGGTCGACAGCGCCGGTCAGCGCGAACTGGGCCGCGCCAAGTCCTTCGACGAAGTAGCCTCGCCGGCACTGGCCGCTCTCCTCCATCGCCCGCAGCACGGGGTACACCGCCGCGAAGCCGCCCGGCACCCGCTCGGCGGCCACCGCGCCCCTGGTGAGCACGCCATGGCGATCCAGCAGCGTGAGCGCCACAGCATGCGCCCGCATCGTGACGGCGGGGCCATCAGCGCTGCTCGGCAGCCCCACCCGGTCCGGGAGCAGTGACCAGCGCCCGGTGACGCTGGGCGGGCCGGTGCGCGATGGCATCGCCGGGCGGCGCGTGCCGGCCCGGTAGCTCGCGCTCCCGTAGCCGGCCCCCCGGTAGCCGCCGGAACCGCCTCGCCCGTACCCCCGCCCGGCGGGTCGCGGGTTGAAGACCCCCGGAATCCCGGCCCGGAACGCCCCCGGGCCCTGCCGGGTATTCGTCAAGCGGACCGCCTCACCGGAACCGGCGCCAAAGCCCGGGACCCCGTCGACGGGTGGATCGGCCGCCAGGGTGCCGCCCGCGGGGGCGCCGCGGGCGGCTGACCGCCGTGACTGGCCACCACCGCCCAGCACGACCCGGACCGGGGCGAGCGTGTCGTTGGTGACCAGGCCCGCCCAGGCCAGGTCCCACAGCGCCGTCGCGAGCTCGCCGTCGTCCGGCGGGTGGTCATCGGTCACGGCCGCCACCCGGTCGCTCAGCATGCGGAAGAACAGCCCGCCGCCGCCGTCGAGCGCCGCCAGCATCGCCTCATGCAGCGGGGTCGTGGTCAGCTCGCCCGCCTCGGGCAGCAGGAACGACGCGCTCTCGGCGGGCGCGAGCACCAGCCATCCGTCGCCGCTGCCCACCGACCCGGCCCCCGTCCAGACCACTTCGCCGGCCGAGGTCAGCTCGTCAAGCAGGGCGGGGGTGTAGCCGGGCACGCGACCCGGCAGCACCAGGGTCTCCAGCGCCGACGCGGGGACCGGGGCGCCCGCCAGGCGCTCGATCGCCTCAAGCACCATCCCCGCGTCCGCGTACCGCCGCCGTGATCGCCGCGCTCCCGCGCCCCGCGGCCCGGCGCTGCCCGCGTCCGCGACCAGGTCACCCACGTCGAACGGCTCGATGCCGTGCCACGCGGGCAGGAACCGGCCCAGCGCCGTCGGCGGTACCGGCTCCACTTCCTTGCGCAGCCGCGCCAGGCACCGTCGCCGCAGCATCCGCAGTACCTCAGGGTCACACCATTCGCTGCCGCCGTGCCCGCTGTCCCCGGTACCCAGGAACTCGCCCTCGACCATCCGGCCGTCCGCCGCCAGCCGGCGCAGGGCCATCGTCACCACCGCGACGCCGAGCCCGTACCGTTGCGCCACGACCCCGGCCCGGAACGGACCGTGCGTCCTCGCCCATCGCACCATCAGGTCGCCCAGTGGATCGGGGACCGGCGCGGTGAAGGCCTCGGGGATGCCCACCGGGAGGGCGACTCCGAGCGCGTCGCGCAGCCGCCCGGC
>JAICUO010000442.1 GCA_025935815.1 Streptosporangiaceae bacterium | reverse complement strand
GGGTGGACGTGAAGGTCCGCCTGGATCCGGTGAGCCGGGCGGCCATGCTCGGCGGCCACCAGTCCGCCGAGAGCAGCGCCGTCATGGCCGACCGCGTCGCGCAGGCCCGCGAGCGCGCGGCGTTCCGGCTGACGGACACCCCCTGGCACGTCAACGCGGAGGTACCCGGCGCCGAGCTGCGCAAGTCGTTCCCGCTCCCGCCGGGGGCGCTTGACCTGCTCGACCGCGCGATGGAGCTCGGCCAGGTGAGCGCCCGCGGCGCCGACAAGATCATCCGGGTCACCTGGAGCCTCGCCGACCTGGCGGGCAAGGCGCAGCCGACGGCGCAGGAGGCCAACGAGGCGATCGGCCTATGGCTGGGGGTGTCCCGATGAGCTCGCATGGCAGCCCGGAACGGGAAGAGGCGGTCGCCCGGGCGACCCTGACCTACCTCGCCGAGCCCGGCGACGGCAGGCTCGCCAGCCTGGTCGCCGACCGGGGCGCCATCGGCGCGGTGCGGGCGATCCGGGCGGGCTGGACCCCGGAGCGCTGGTCCTGGGAGCCCAGGGAGCCGGACACCTTGCCGGGCACCAGCGACGACCCGCGCCGCGCGCCGGGGCGCCGCGCCGTGGAACGGTGGCGGGCCCGCCTGGCCGACGTCCCCGACCCGGTTGACCTCGCGGGCCTGCGCGAGCGGGGCATCCGGCTGGTCTGCCCGGCGGATGCCGAATGGCCGGCCGGGCTGGCCTCCCTGGGCGGCGATCAGCCGTACGCGCTGTGGGCTCGCGGCAGCCTCCGTGACCTGGGCGCGGCCTGCCAGCGGTCGGTGGCCATCGTCGGGTCCCGCGCGGCGACCGCCTACGGCGGCTACGTCGCCGCCGAGCTGGCCGCCTCGGTCGCCGCCCAGGGCTGGACCGTCGTCTCCGGGGGTGCCTACGGCATTGACGGCGCCGCGCACCGGGGGGCGCTGGCCGGGCGCGGGAACACCATCGCGGTCATGGCCTGCGGCGTGGACCGCCCTTATCCGGCGGGCCACGCGGAGCTGCTCGACGACGTCGCCGCGGCGGGCGCCGTCATCAGCGAATGGCCGCCCGGACGGTCGCCCACGCGCCTGCGCTTCCTCGTCCGCAACCGGGTCATCGCGGCGCTGACGTCCGGGACGGTGGTGATCGAGGCCGGCCAGCGCAGCGGCGCGCTGAACACCGCCCGCCACGCACGGGACCTCGGCCGCACCCTCATGGCCGTGCCCGGGCCGGTCACGTCGGACCTGTCCGCCGGGTGTCACTCGATCATCAGGAACTGGCAGGCGACCCTGGTCACCAGCGCCCCGGAGGTCGTCGAGGGGCTGACCGGGACGCAGCCGGACAGCCTCGCCGCGGCCCCGCCCCGGCTCTCCGTCCCCGACGACGTGCCCGTCGCCAGGTCGCCCAGGGACCAGGTCACCGCCGATGACCAGGCGCGCGCCGCGCTGGACGCGGATGCCACGGCCGTCCTGGACGCGCTGCCCGCGCGCGGCCGCCTGTCAACCGATGAGATCGCGGTCCGGGCGGGCCTGCACCCCCGGGTCGTGCTGGCATCGCTGGCGATCCTGCGGGTCCACGGGCTGGCCGAGCGGGTCGACGGGGGGTGGCGCCTGCGGAGAGTCGCCGATAACGCCCGGGTGGGCGGGAACGCAACCATCCGGTTAAAACATGGCGGACCCTGGACCCGCCGCCCCCGTTGCGGGGCACACTGTGCGCATGGCTACGCCACGGGCACAATCGGCAGGCCCAGTTCACCCCGCGCGGGCGGGTTCCGGGCAAGCCGCCCACCCGCCAGCCACCGCGCAGCCGCAGCCGGGGGAGCGGCCGGAGGAGCAGCCGGGGGAGCGGGCACTGCCGCACGCGATGGGCGCTGCCCTGGCCGATTTCTCCAGGCACCTCGACGCCGAGCGCGCCCTGTCCCGGCACACCGTTCGCGCCTACCACGGCGACATCCAGTCCCTGCTGGAGTACGCCTGGCAGGCCGACGTCACCGATCCCGGCGACATCGATGTCGACATCCTGCGCGGCTGGCTGGCCGCGCAGCACGAGGCCGGGGCGGCCCGCGCGACGCTCGCCCGGCGCGGCGCGGCGGCCCGCGCGTTCACCTCCTTCGCCCACCGGCGGGGGTGGCTCGCGGCCGACCCCGGGCCGCAGCTGGGGACGCCGCGGGCACGGCGGGTCCTGCCCCGGGTGCTGCGCCGGGAGGAGATGAACTGCGTGCTGGCCGAGTGCGAGGACCGCGCGCTGCGCGAGTTCGCCGCCGGGCAGCGCGTGACGGCGGCGCTGGCCATGCGAGATGCCGCCGTGCTGGAGCTGCTGTACGCGTCGGCGATCCGGGTCAGCGAGCTGTGTGACCTGGATGCCGGAGGGCTGGACGCCGGCCGCAGGACCGTCCGGGTCTTCGGCAAGGGGCGCAAGGAGCGCGTCGTGCCCGTCGGCCTCCCGGCGGTGCGGGCGGTGGCCCGGTGGGAGGAGGTCGGGCGGCCCGTCCTCGCCAACGCGCGCAGCGGAGGCGCGCTGTTCCTCGGCGCCCGCGGCGCCCGCCTGGATCCCAGGACCGCCCGCCGCATCGTCCACGCGCGGCTGCGGGACGTCAGCGGGGATGCCGCCGACGGGCACGCGGCGGACACCGGGTCGCACGGGATCCGGCATACGGCCGCCACTCACCTGCTGGAAGGCGGTGCGGACCTGCGCAGCGTGCAGGAGATCCTTGGCCACGCGTCGCCCGCGACCACCCAGATCTACACGCACGTCTCCGCTGAGCGCCTCGCGGCAAGCTACCGCCAGGCACACCCGCGCGCCTGAAGGAGTAATCTAGTAAGGAGACCACCTCACCACCACGCCAGCCCGGCGCGGGATGGCGCGGGAGATGGTCGCAATTCGCGTGCTCGCAGGCCGCCAGTAATCGCTTAGGCGAGGCGGGGCGCACCACTCGGTCCCCCGGCCGGTCACGGCCAGGTGGCAAGGTGCGTGTCTGCGCGGGCACCAGGCAGCAACCGAGCGCGCGCCGAGCGCAGCTGCGACGGCGCGCATGAAGGAAGGACCCAAGCGTGGCCCCGGTCGTCACCATGAAGCAGCTCCTGGAGAGCGGCGTCCACTTCGGGCACCAGACCCGGCGCTGGAACCCGAAGATGAAGCGTTACATCTTCACCGAGCGCAACGGCATCTACATCATCGACCTGCAGCAGTCGCTGGACTACATCGACCGCGCGTACGAGTTCATCAGGGAGACCGTCGCCCATGGCGGCACGATCTTGTACGTCGGCACGAAGAAGCAGGCCCAGGAGGCCATCGCCGAGCAGGCCCGGCGGGTCGGGATGCCCTACGTCAACCAGCGCTGGCTGGGCGGCATGCTGACCAACTTCTCCACGGTCTTCAAGCGGCTGCAGCGGCTCAAGGAGCTTGAGGAGATCGACTTCACCGACGTCGCCGGCTCCGGGATGACGAAGAAGGAGCTACTCCAGCTCAAGCGCGAGAAGGACAAGCTCGACAGGACCCTCGGCGGCATCCGGGACATGGCCCGCGTGCCGAGCGCCATCTGGGTGGTGGACACCAAGAAGGAGCACATCGCCGTCAACGAGGCGCGCAAGCTGGGCATCCCGGTCGTCGCCATCCTCGACACGAACTGCGACCCGGACGAGGTCAACTACCCGATCCCGGGTAACGACGACGCGATTCGCAGCGTGGCCCTGCTGACCCGCGTGGTCGCCGACGCCGTCGCCGACGGGCTGATCGCCCGTTCTGGCTCCGCTGACAGCGACGTCAAGCCGGGCAATGACCAGTTCACCAGCGAGGAGCCGCTGGCCGAGTGGGAGCGTGACCTCCTCGAGGGCACGGGGACCACCGCCGTGGCTGCCGAGGAGGCCACCGCCGTGGAGACCACCGCCGAGGAGACCACCGCCGTGGCTGCCGAGGAGGCCGTCGCCGAGGAGGCCACCGCCGTGGAGACCACCGCCGTGGCTGCCGAGGAGGCCGTCGCCGTGGAGACCACCGCCGTGACCGAGGAGGAAGCGACCTCCGAGGACGTGGTCAGCGCGAGCGGCGCGACCGCTGAGCAGGTCGCCGAGGCCGCGGCCATCGCCGTGGACGAGACCCCGGCCGAGGCGCCGGTCATCGGCGGGACGGTGCACGTCCACACCCCGGAAACCGGCGAAGACGCCTGACGACGAGCCAGACCACAGAACTTTAGGGGACGACAGACATGGCGAATGTAAGCGCCGCAGATGTCAAGCGGCTGCGGGAACTGTCCGGCGCGGGCATGCTCGACTGCAAGAACGCCCTCACGGAGGCAGACGGTGACTTCGACGCCGCCGTCGAGATCCTGCGCCTCAAGGGCGTCAAGGACGTCGGCAAGCGGGCCACCCGCACGGCTGGCAACGGCCTGGTGACGGCCGAGCTGGACGGCACCGCGGCCGGCGTGCTGGTCGAGGTGAACTGCGAGACTGACTTCGTCGCGAAGAACGTGCAGTTCCAGGAGCTGGCCGCCAAGATCGCCAAGGCCGCCCTGACCAGCAAGGTCACCGACCGGCTGGCGCTGCTGGCGGCGCCGGCTGAGAGCGGCAAGACCGTCGAGCAGCTGATCGAGGACGCCAGCGCGTCGATCAAGGAGAAGCTGGAGCTCGGCCGGTTCGCCCGCTTCGAGGGCGGTTACGTGCTCAGCTACCTGCACAAGTCCGACCGTGACCTGCCGCCGACCCTCGGCGTCCTCGTCCAGCTGGACTCCAGCAACGAGGAAGTCGCCAAGGACCTGGCCCAGCAGGTGGCCGCCATGCGCCCGCAGTACACCACCCGCGATGAGGTTCCGGCGGACCTGGTGGAGAAGGAGCGGCGCATCTTCGAGCAGATCACCCGGGACGAGGGCAAGCCGGAGGCGGCGGTCCCGAAGATCGTGGAGGGTCGGCTCGGCGGCTTCTACCGGGACGTGGTGCTCACTGAGCAGGCGTTCGTGAAGGACAACAAGCAGTCGATCGCCCAGGTCCTCAAGGCGGCCGGCGTAGGAGTCAAGGGGTTCGCCCGGTTCCAGGTCGGCCAGGCCTGACCGGCACCAGCTGATCACCGCCAGATCGCCGGGCCCCGGGCGGGGCCCGGCGATCAGCGGTAACCTGGTAAAGCCGTCCGGGGCGAGCTAGCAGGCACTCGCGAGTGGGCACAGGAGCCGTAACGATGATCGATGACACACTCCTCGAAGCCGAGGAGAAGATGGACAAGGCGGTCTCCGTCGCCAAGGAAGACTTCAGCAACATCCGCACGGGCCGGGTCCATCCGGGAATCTTCTCCAAGGTCACCGCCGAGTATTACGGCACCCAGACCCCGCTGAACCAGCTCGCCTCCTTCCACGTGCCCGAGCCGCGGATGATCATCGTGCAGCCGTTCGACAAGGGCTCCCTCAGCGCGATCGAGAAGGCCATCCGCAATAGCGACCTCGGTGTCAACCCGGGCAACGACGGCGTCATCATCCGGGTGATCTTCCCCGAGCTGACCGAAGAGCGCCGCCGCGAGTACATCAAGACCGCCCGCCACAAGGCCGAAGAGAGCCGGGTGGCCATTCGCAACATCCGGCGCCGCGCCAAGGACACGCTGGACAAGATGATCAAGGACAGCGAGGCTGGCGAGGACGAAGTGCGCCGCGCCGAGCGCGAGCTGCAGGATCTGACCGACACCTACGTTGGCCAGATCGACGAGCTCCTCAAGCACAAGGAAGCCGAGCTGCTCGAGGTGTGAACGGCGTGAGCTCCGCCGGCACCGCGCCAGGGGACCTGCCGGGCGATCGCGACCCTCAAGGCCCGCCGGAGCGGCCTGCGCCCCCGCGGACCGGAAAGGGCATCCGGACTGGCCGTAACCTTCCCGCCGCCGCCGGCGTCGGCGTCATCATGGGCGGCCTGGCCTTGCTGACCCTGCTCACCGTCAAGGGGACGTTCCTCATCTACATGGGCGCCGCGCTCGCGATCGGCCTGCACGAGTTCGACGGCGCGCTCAAGACCCGCGACATCCGCATCCCGGCGATCCCCGTCTTCCTCGGCGGGGCGGCCATGCTGACCAGCGCGTACTGGGCGGCCGGGGGAGCGGTCACCGCGGCTTTCGCGCTGACGCTGATCGCGGTGCTCGGCTGGCGCCTGTCCGGCGGCGCCGAGGGCTACGTGAAAGACGTCACCGCGGCCCTTTTCGCCACCGCCTACCTGGCGCTGCCCGGGGCGGCGGTCGCCGCGATGCTCGCGCCCGCCGACGGCGGCAAGCGGGTGCTGACGTTCATCGTCTTGACCGTCTGCAGCGACATCGGCGGCTACTTCGCCGGGATCACCCTCGGCCGGACCGGCGCCCACAAGATGGCCCCCACGATCAGCCCCAAGAAGACGTGGGAGGGCCTGGCCGGCGCGGCCATCACGGTGGTGGCGGCCGGCGTCATCATGGTCCCCACGCTGCTGCACGGCTACTGGTGGCAGGGCGCCCTCGTCGGCCTGGCCGCGGTCGCCGCCTCGGTGCTCGGTGACCTCGCCGAGTCCATGATCAAGCGCGACCTCGGCATCAAGGACATGGGCACCTTGCTGCCCGGCCATGGCGGCATCCTGGACCGCCTCGACTCACTGCTCATCTGCGCCCCCGTGGTCTGGCTCCTGCTGGCCGCGTTCGTCCGCTAGC
>JAICUO010000899.1 GCA_025935815.1 Streptosporangiaceae bacterium | reverse complement strand
GTGCTCGGCAACTCGTTCGTCGGCCCCACCGACTGCACGGCGTACGGCGGCCCGTACTGCATCTACCCGTGGTTCTCCGCAGACGGCCGGGCGATCAGCTTCGGCGTGGGCTCCAGGGACCTCGGGGGAGTGGGCCAGTTCGCGCAGACGGCAACCTGCCCGGCGGTCAGCGCCTTCCCGGGCCCGACGTACTGCGCCACGATCATCCGCTAGCGCGACGGGCGCGCACGGCAACGCACCTCCGGATCACCATGGCTCCCCCTTTGGCTCCCATCGCGACAAATTCCCTGGTCAGAGTGAGGAAACCAGCCGACCCGCTGCCGAACGGCAGCGTGTCATGGAAAGCATGCGAAATATTCCTCTGACCTGCAGAAACTAGCTAACCCTATGGTGGGGCAGGCCAGCGGAAGGCGCGGCACCGTGATTGATCCTGGCGTCCCTATATCGGCCTTGAACTGGGGAAACAGTGCTGAATCAGAAGGCGAGGTCTTCACGTTTAGGGCTGGCCTGGGGGAACGTGGGGCGGGTGGTGGGCTGGCCACAGGTTAAGCGGGCGCCGGCCACGCGATGTGGAGCCTGTTGCTCCGGTTGCCGGGGCTAGCGGTTCCAGCGGGGGTCGGCGTCGGCGATCTCGAGGCTGAGTGCCTCGAGCTCGGTGATGAGCTGGCGCAGGCGGCGGTGGTTGTCGAACCAGGGCTGGTAGTCGGCGAGCTGGTCGTCGGACAGGATGCGGGTGGCGGTCTTGCCGCCTTTCTTGCGGGTCCACTGGTGGTAGGGGCCGTGGAGGCGGGGCGGGTCGGCGTGGCAGCCGCAGTTGGGGCGGCCGCAGCGGGTCATCCGGTCGGCGAGGGTGCCGGGCAGCGCGAAGCCGGCCGTGGCGAGGGCGGCGATCTCGGCGGCGATGGCGCTGGCGCGGGCCTGCTGGGCCGGGGTGGGCGACACGCTCTCATTGTCGGCAACCGGGCTGGGCCTGGAGGCGGTGCCGGGGGTGCTGCTGCACCCGTCGGTCGCTGAGCGGTTCACCCGCTGCGCGCCGGGCCTGTCCGGCGCGGCACGGCGGACGCTGCGCACGAACCTGCGGTTCATCGGCCGGCGCGTGGTGCCGCAGCTCTACCCGGCTGACGCGCCGCTGCCCCGTGAGAGGGCCAAGGCGCCCTACAGCGCGGCGGAGATCAGCGGCTACCTGGCGCGGGCGGGCGCGCAGCCCACGATGGGGCGGCGGATGCGCGCGGCCGGGCTGGTCTGCCTGGGCGCGGGCGCCGGGCTTATCCGCGGCGACCTGCGCGACGCGCGCGGCACCGACGTCGCGTGCCGGTCCGGCGGGGTCGTCGTCCAGGTCAGGGGCCACCGGCCGCGGGCGGTGCCCGTGCTGGCCCGCTACCACGCCCCGCTGCTGGCCGCCGCCCGGTTCGCCGGGGCCGGGCTGATCTGCGGCGGGGCTGATCCCGGCCGCCGGAACCTGACCAATCCGCTGGTGGCCGCGCTGGATGGCGGGGGCGGGCTGCCCCGGCTGGACACGTCCCGGCTGCGCGCGACGTGGCTGGCTGACTGCGGGGAACTGCTCGGGCTGGCCACGTTCATGCGAGCGGCCGGGATCAGCTGCTCCCAGCGGCTCGGCGACCTCATCGCCGGACTGGAGCCTGGCGGCGAGGCCGACGCGGTCCGGCTGCTCGGCGCGGCCCGGCGATGGTCCCGCTGCCAGCGCTGGAGGCAGTCATCGACGCCTCCGGCGCCGCGCCGCGCATCGAGGCCCTGCTGCCCTCCGGGGCGCGGCCCCGGCAACTCAGCGCCCGCACCCTGCTGCTGGGCATGATGATCGCGGCCGCGGACGGCCGGCCCGCCCACCTGACCAGGGTGCACCAGGCGCTGGCCGCGCTGGGCGAGGACCAGCGGCGGCGGCTGGGCGTGGTCGCGGACTGGAAGGGCGGCCCGCACCAGCTGACCTGCCGGCAGGCCGAGTACACCTTCCGCCTGGTCACCAGGGCGCTCGGCAAGGACGAGCCGGACGGGCTGCCGTCAGCCTTGCTGCAGCGCACCTGCGATGACCTGCTGGAAGCCTCCATCCCGGCGGAGCTCAAGAACGCCAGCAGGTCGCTGGCCGTGGACTGGAGCGACCTGCAGTCCTTCTCCAGGCCCCCGCCCTCCAAGGGCGGGAGCTGCGCCGACCCCGAGGCGTCCTGGGGGCACCGCAGGAACAACCTGCGCCACGACGAGGACGAGCTGTTCTTCGGCTACTACCTGTCGGACGCCATCATGGTGCCGGACGAGCAGGGCCCGCCCGTGCCCGAGACCGCCCGCCGCATGACCGCCTCGTCCTGCCGCCACGACCCCGTCCCCGCGTTCACCCCCGTGCTGACGGCCATGCCCGGCGACGGCATCCCGCTCGGCGACATCCTGTCCGACTCCGGCTACTCCCACCGCGTCCCCCGGAACTGGGCATCCCCGCTCCGCCAGGCCGGCGCCGCCCTCATCCAGGACCTGCACCCCAGTGACCGCGGCCCCAGGGGCACCCACCAGGGC
>JAICUO010000392.1 GCA_025935815.1 Streptosporangiaceae bacterium | reverse complement strand
TCCTCCGCGACGGGCTCCTTGACCTTGAGCACCATGTCGGCGGTGCCCCAGACCTCGTCGGGGTCGGGGATGATCGTGGCGCCGGCCGCGACGTAGGCGTCGTCGGGCAGCGAGGAGCCCCCGCCCGCGTCCTTCTCGATGTAGACCTCGTGGCCGTGGCTCGTCAGCTCGCGCACGCCGGCCGGGGTGATCGCGACACGGTACTCGTGGTTCTTTACCTCGCGGGGAACGCCGACCTTCATGACCTTGACTGCCTTTCGCTGGCTGCAGGGCGCGCACTGTCCTCTCGTTCAATGGTGCATAATCTTCGGCTTGAAGTAAATATTGATGAATATGATTCTGTATAATAGAGCCATGACTCTCGAAGATTCCCGACCCCCGGCACGCGAGAGCGCCGGGCCGAATAACGTTCGGCCGGGCGGCGGGGCGGCGGCCGGCCTTGACGCGATCGACCAGGTGATCGTCCGCGAGCTCGCGCGCGACGCGCGGCTGCCCAACAACGAGCTTGCCGCGCGGGCGGGCGTGGCCCCGTCCACGTGCCTGGGCCGGGTCCGCGCGCTGCGCGAGCGGGGCGTCATCCGCGGGTATCACGCCGACATCGACCCGGCCGCCATCGGCAGGCCACTGCAGGCGATGATCGCGGTCCGGCTGCAGGCGGACTCCCGCGGCCACCTGCGGTCATTCGTCGCGGGAATGGTGCGCCTGCCCGAGGTGCTCAACGTCTTCTTCCTGGCCGGCAAGGACGACTTCCTCCTGCACGTCGCGGCGGCGTCCACCGAGGCGCTGCGGGACTTCATCGAGCGCCTGTCCTCCAACGCCGACGTCGCCTATACCGAGACCAGCCTCATCTTCGAGCACGTGCGGGCGCACGCGTCCATCCTGTAGGCACTCGCGTAAGCGCTCGCGGGCGCGGTCAGGTGCTCAGCGGGCCGCCGCGGTCGCCCGGCTCGTCAGGCGAGGATCGCGGCGGCCGGGGTGTGCGGGAGGCCGAGCGAGTGCGCGACCGGCTCGCTCGCCAGCTCGCCGGCGTGGGTGGACAGGCCCGCCGCCAGCGCCGGATCGGCCCGCAGGGCCTCCCGCCAGCCCCGGCCGGCCAGTTCCAGCACGTAGGGCAGCGTGACGTTGGTCAGCGCGTAGGTGGAGGTGTGCGGCACCGCGCCGGGCATGTTGGCGACGCAGTAGAAGACCGAGCCGTGCACCTTGTAGGTCGGGTCGGCGTGCGTGGTGGGGCGCGAGTCCTCAAAGCAGCCGCCCTGGTCGATCGCGATGTCGACCAGGACGCTTCCCGGCTTCATCCGCGACACCAGCTCGTTGGAGATGAGCATCGGCGCCTTCGCGCCGGGCACCAGCACGGCGCCGATCACCAGGTCGGCGTCGAGCGCGGCGCGCTCGATCTCGTAGGCGTTGGAGGCCACGGTCTGCAGGTGGCCCTGGTAGATGGCGTCCGCGCCGCGCAGCCGGGCGACGTTCTTGTCCAGTAGCAGCACCTCCGCCTGCATGCCGAGGGCAATCGCCGCCGCGTTCATCCCCGACACCCCGGCGCCGAGCACGACGACCTTGGCCGCGTAGACGCCGGACACCCCGCCCATCAGCACTCCCCGGCCGCCGCCGTCGCGCTGCAGGTGATGCGCCCCGACCTGGGGCGCCATCCGCCCGGCGACCTCGGACATGGGCGCCAGCAACGGCAGTGACCCGTCGGCGAGCTGAACCGTCTCATAGGCGATGCTGGTGACCTGGGCGGCGATGAGGGCGTCGATGCAGTCCCGCGACGCCGCCAGGTGCAGGTAGGTGAAGAGCACCTGGCCCTTGCGCATCCGCCGGTACTCCTCGGCGACCGGTTCCTTGACCTTCAAGATCAGGTCGCCGGCGGCCCACACCTCGTCGGCCGTGGCGAGGATGGCGGCCCCGGCCGCGGCGAAGTCCCCGTCCGGGATTGAGGACCCGGCGCCCGCCCCCGCCTCGATGTAGACCTCGTGGCCGTTGCGGGCGAGCTCGTGCACGCCCGCGGGAGTGATGGCCACGCGGTACTCGTGGTTCTTGACCTCTCTGGGAACGCCAACCTTCATCGCCGCCTGCCCCCTTTTCTTGGTAAGTCCGGTAACTCGATGGCCTCAGCGGGCCGCAGGCCACGAAATCCCCGCGACGCGGCCGCGTGTCCCGCCAGCAGCCCGGCGATCGTGTGGCCGTTGTGCAGCTCCCCGGCCAGGATCGCCGAGACGGCATCGGGCAGCGGCAGCCAGGCGGTGACGATGAGCGCTTCCTCGTGCTCGCGGACGAACCCGGGCTCCCGGTCGCCGTCGCTGGCCCGCCGCAAGCCGCGGGCCAGGAAGATCCGCACCCGCTCGGTCGTGAACCCGGGCGAGGAGTAGTGGTCGACCAGGGTATGCCACGCGCTGGCGTGGTAGCCGGTCTCCTCCAGCAGTTCCCGCTTGGCCGCGTCGACCAGCGGCTCGCCGGGGTGGTCGCGCAGCCCGGCGGGCAGCTCCCACAAGAGGCGGCCCACGGGGTGGCGGTACTGCCGGATCATGAGCGCGCGCCCGGCGTCGTCCAAGGCCAGCACGCTGACCGCGCCCGGGTGCGTCACCACGAAGCGCTCGGCCACGCGGTCCCTGGGCATGCGGACCTCGTCATTGCGAACGCCGATCAGCCAGTTCCTGAAGACCTCCGTGCTGGACTCGACCGGCCAGCTCTCGGGGGCGTCCACGAACGCCGTGTCCGCGGGCGCGCTCATGCTGTGTTCCGCGCTCATGGTTGCCCGCTCATGCCGTCGCGGCCGCTTTGGCGCCCGTGGTCGCGTCCGCGGCACGCGAGCGGGCGATCGCGGCGGCGATCAGCCCGCTGAACAGCGGGTGCGGCCGGGTGGGCCGGGACAGGAACTCCGGGTGGGCCTGGGTGGCCACGAAGAACGGGTGCGCGTCGGCGGGCAGCTCGATGAACTCCACCAGGCGGCCGTCGGGCGACAGGCCCGAGAAGGCCAGGCCGGCCTCCTCCAGGATGTCCCGGTAGGCGTTGTTGACCTCATAGCGGTGCCGGTGGCGCTCTTCGACGCTGGTGGCGCCGTACAGGTCGCCGACGATGGAGCCCGGCTTGAGGTTCGCCGGGTACAGGCCCAGCCGCATCGTGCCGCCCATGTCCCGCTCGCCGGCCACCACGTCCTCCTGGTCGGCCATGGTCGCGATCACCGGGTCGGGGGTCGACGGGTCGAACTCTGAGCTGTTGGCCTCGGTGATGCCCGCCAGGTGGCGGGCGACCTCGATGACCATGCACTGCAGGCCAAGGCAGAGGCCGAGGACCGGGATCTTGTGCTCGCGCGCGTACTGGATCGCGCCGATCTTCCCCTCGATGCCGCGCACCCCGAAGCCGCCCGGGATGAGGATCCCGTCCACGCCGTCGAGCTGCCCCGCCGCGTCCGGCGTCCGCTCGCAGTCATCGCTGGTCACCCAGCGGATGTCGACCTTGGCGTCGTTGCCGCAGCCGCCGGCCCGCAGCGCCTCGGCCGGGGACAGGTAGGCGTCGGGCAGGTCCACGTACTTGCCGACCAGGGCGATGGTGATCTGGCGGGCCGGGCGGTGGACCCGGCGCAGCAGCTCGTTCCAGTCCGTCCAGTCCACGTCGCGGAACGGCAGGTCCAGCCGCCGCACGACGTAGGCGTCCAGGCCCTCGGCGTGCAGCACCTTGGGGATGTCGTAGATGGACGGCGCGTCCGGGGTGGACACCACCGCCTCCTCGTCCACGTCGCACATCAGGCTGATCTTGCGCTTGAGGCCGTCGCTGATCGGCCGGTCCGAGCGGGCCACGATCGCGTCCGGCTGGATGCCGATGGAGCGCAGCGCCGCCACCGAGTGCTGGGTCGGCTTGGTCTTCAGCTCCCCCGACGGGCCGATGTAGGGCAGCAGCGACACGTGCAGGAAGAAGCACCGGTCGCGGCCGATCTCGTGCCGGATCTGCCGGATGGCCTCCAGGAAGGGCAGGCTCTCGATGTCCCCGACGGTGCCGCCCACCTCCGTGATCACCAGGTCGACCTCCGGGCCGCCCATGCCCAGGATGCGGTCCTTGATCTCGTTGGTGATGTGCGGGATCACCTGCACCGTGTCGCCGAGGTAGTCCCCGCGCCGCTCCTTGGCGATGACGCTGGAGTACACCTGGCCGGTGGTCACGTTCGCGGCGCCGTTGAGCCGGGTGTCCAGGAAGCGCTCGTAGTGACCGACGTCCAGGTCAGTCTCGGTGCCGTCGTCGGTGACGAAGACCTCGCCGTGCTGGAACGGGTTCATCGTGCCCGGGTCGACGTTGAGGTACGGGTCGAGTTTTTGCATGGACACGCGCAGCCCGCGCATCTTCAGCAGCCGGCCGAGGCTGGAGGCCGTCAGTCCCTTGCCCAGGGACGATGCCACTCCCCCGGTGACGAACAGGTGCTTGGTCTGCACCGGGCGAGACTGGCCCGGCAGCGGACGCCGCGCCCGGGCGGGGGCCGGCTTGGGGGACGCCTTAGTGACAGGCGCTTTCGGCGCTGATGGCTTTGCCTGGCTCCCGGCGGTGTTCCCGGCGGTGTTCCCGGCATTGCCGGAGGGCGTTGATGCGGCCAAGATGGTGCTCCCGTGGTCGGCGATGTCGCGGCGAAAGCCGCAGGTCCACGGGCCACCAGGATAACATGCCGCGGGTCGCCTCCCTGGCAGGACCGCGTTTACCGAGGCAGATCACCGGGCCGGGGGGCGCGCGGCTGGCTCACTCGGCCGCGGAGACGGGGGACGGGTCGTCGCACGGCGCGCTCACGTGCTCGCCGTCGCGCCCGCCGGCCCGCTCGGCCTCGCCGAATCGAGCGAGCATGACCGCGCTGGCCACCGCGAGCATGAAGCCCGCGATCGCGGCGGGCGCCAGGCCCGGCCGGGTGGTGTCGCCCAGGAAGACCACGCCGATCACGGCCGGCGGCAGTGTCTCCGCGAGGACCACGGCAGCGGTGGCCACCGTGACGCTGCCGCCTTCCAGGGCCGTGGCGTAGAACGCGAACGAGACGATCCCCGCCGCGATCACCGCGTACGTGGCCGGGTCGCGGACTAGCGTGAGCGGGTCAAAGCCATTGAGCACCCGCGCGGCGATGCCGAGGACCCCGTACCCGAGGCCGGCCACGGTGCCCAGCATGAGCGTGCGCGCGGGCGCCCGAATCCGGGCGGCCGCGATGCCGCATAGCCCAAGGCCCGCGATGGCGACGATCAGGGCCAGCTTGAACACCGCCCCCGCCGCCGTGGCGCCCTCCGAGCCCGCCGACGAGCCCAGCAGGCCGACTCCGGCGACCACGCCGGTGACGGCGGCCCACTCCCGCCACGACAGCGCCACCCCGATGAGGAGCGAGGCCAGCACCGCGATGACGGCGAGGTTGGCCGCCACCATCGCCTGCACGGCGAACAGCGGAAGCCGTCGCAGCGCGACGAGCTGGGCGATGAACCCGAGCGTGTCCAGGACCAGGCTGGCCACGAAACGCCACTGGGACAGCATGCGGACCAGCAGGCCAGGATCAACGCCGCCCGCGCCGGCTCCCTTGCGGTTACTGGCCTCGCGGACGGCAACCGCCTGCATGACGGCGGCGATGCCGTACAGCAGGGCAGCGACAACCCCGGCGACCAGACTTGTCACCATAACTAGCACCTTACGCTCAGCGACCCCTCAGCGAATATTAGGGCGCTGGCGAGTCAGCGCAAAGCGCGGGCGGGGCGGGCCTCCCAGCTCGTCCACAGCGGGCGGTAGCCCATCCGGTTCCAGAACGGCCCGGACAGCGGGTTGACCTGGCTGTGGTGCAGCAGCGTCACGCTGACCCCGCCCGCGTCCAGCCGCGCGTGCAGCGCCCGGACCAGCGCCGCGCCGACCCCGGTGCCCCGGTCTTCGGGCTGGATGAACATCGTCTGCAGGTAGGCGGCCGGGGAACGGCTGGTCATCCCGGCGATCCAGCCAGCCTCCGGCGGCGGCTGGGCCACCAGCAGCCCGATCGCGCGGCCGTGACGCTCGGCGAGCCAGGTCCACATCGCCTGCCGCTGCAAGCTGATCCGGACTTCCTGGCGGACCAGGTCGGCGGTGTCGCGCCGCCATACCGGGCCGCCGAAGTGCCCGTCGAACTGGATCAGCCGCAGCTCCAGGTCGAGTACCTTCTCCTCATCGCGGGGGCCGGCCGCGCGGATCGTTATGCCGGGAATCTGCCGGGCGGGCGCGGCCGGGGCCTCCGGGCGGGTCCGGGCCGCGATTACCGTCAGTGGCTGCAGGCCGTGGCGCAGCAGCGCCCGGACCCCGGTGATGTCCCGGCTCGGCCAGACGATCCCGGCGGAGGTGTCCTCGCCGCGCGCGGCGGCGACCCCGGCCAGGTGGTCTCGCCACTGCGACAGCAGCGAGTCGGCCGCCGCCATCGTGTCCTGGCCGGTCAGCCGCGGGGTCAGCAGGAACCGGTCGGCGGCCCCCCAGGTCTGGTTCAGCGAGTCCGCCGGAACATGGTGATGGACGCAGACGCCCAGGCCCGCCACCCGGCCGTTGTCGCCGTGGACCACCAGCGGGGCGCCGCACCCGGTCGGCATCGCGGAAGGGTCTGGCAGTAGCGGGTCAACGGACTGCCAGCGCCGCGCGACCGCGCGGTTGATGTCCCGCACGGCGTCACGGACCACCCAAGGCACGGCAAACCTCCCGCGGAAATGCCCATTCCGCACGAACTCTATCGTCAGGCCGCCAGACTCGCACGTGGCGCCCGCGATCCACGCCAGCCGGGCGGGGCCTGTCGGGGGGTTCCGGGGGGTCGTCCCCCCGGGCCGCCTGCCTACACGCCGGCCGCTTGCATGCCTCGCAGCTCGTGCTTGAGGTCCTTGATCTCGTCGCGAAGCCGGGCTGCCACCTCGAACTGCAGCTCCGCCGCGGCGGCGTGCATCTGCTCGGTGAGCTGGCCGATGAGCGCGATAAGGTCGCCGCGGGCTACCCCGCCGCCGACGGCCGCCTCGGCGAGCGCCGCGTCAGCGGCTCCGGCCGCTCCGCGCGCCGCGCGGGCACGCGACGACAGGCCGGGCACCGGGGACTTGCCGCGCGACTGCTGGCGGCCACCGCCGCCGATGAGCTGCTCGGTATCGGCGTCCTCGCGGATGATCGCGTCCAGGATGTCAGCGATCCGCTTGCGCAGTGGCTGCGGGTTGATGCCGTGCTCGGTGTTGTAGGCGATCTGCTTGTCCCGCCGCCGGTTGGTCTCGTCGATCGCCCGCTCCATCGACGGGGTGACCTTGTCGGCGTACATGTGGACCTCGCCGGAGACATTCCGCGCGGCCCGGCCGATCGTCTGGATGAGTGAGGTGCCCGAGCGCAGGAACCCTTCCTTGTCGGCATCCAGGATCGCCACGAGGGACACCTCCGGCAGGTCCAGGCCCTCGCGCAGCAAGTTGATGCCGACGAGCACGTCGAACT